>JAEWZA010000131.1 GCA_023395575.1 Bacillota bacterium | reverse complement strand
GTGTGGAGGTTATTGTGAAGAAAACTATATTGATAACCGGTTCAAATGGTTTTGTTGGACAAAAGCTTATTGAGTCATTGAATAAAGATGTGTATGAAATATATACATTAGATAATAAAGATAGTTTTGGGGAAAAAGTGTATCATATTAAGGATAAATTTATAGTTGATATTACAGAGCCTTTCAAATTGGATTTGGAATTTGATATAATAGTTCATTTAGCAGCTTTAAATCAAACTAATATTAATAGTAACTATGCTTATGACAAATTTAAAGAAGTAAATGTAACTGGAACAGAAAATTTAATAAAAAGCTGTAGCTTTAAAAAGTTTATATATTTGTCTACGGCTAATTTGTATGAGAGAAAAGCATGTCCAATATACGAGGATTCACCACTAAAACCACAATCCTTCTATGAAAAGTCAAAATATGAAGGGGAACTAGTATGTAAAGAATTAATTGATGATAAAAAGTTGATTATTTTTCGATCGGTGAATATTGTTGGAATTAATCAAGAAAACAAAGCGATTATTCCGTTTTTCTTCTCAAGAGCTATTAAAAATGAACCTATCGAAATATTCGTTCCTAAAAATAGAAAACTTCAGCTTTTGTCTGTTAATGATGCTATAAAAGCAATTTTACTTGGTATCAGTACTATTAGCATTTCTGGAATATTTAATTTATCAAATAAAGATAGCATTGAGATAGAGACTCTAGCACAACGAATTACTACATTATGTCACTCAAAGACTAACATTAATTGTACTAATAATGATTTGGAGGAGTATTCACCAGTAATGTCAGAAAAGGCTGAAAAACTATTGAGATGGGAGGTTGCTGATTCTATTGATAATATAATAAATGATTATGCTCATATTTTTATAGAAAATAGAAAATCAGTATAAGAAACATATGATTAATAAAAAAACAAAAGCTTCAGTAATGGAAAGCTCTTATTGGGATATGGATCAAAATATATGTTGCAATACAATGTTTCTTTTATCTCATATAAAGTCAGATTTAAATATAGACATATTAAAAGAGAGTTTGAAATATGTAGTACAAACAATACCTATACTATCTTGTAGATTGTCAAAGGGATTCTGGCGAGATAAATGGATACCAATAGATAACTTTGAAGCTAAACAGCTTGTTACAGAAATTAGAGTTGGTAAGGATAACTTCTTTGAAAATGCATACAGTGAGTTTTTAAAATTAAAGAATAAAAAAATAGATGTTGAAAGAGAACCTCTTTATAAGATATTAGTATTCTATAATGAAGAAATTGATGAAAAGGTTTTGATTTTTTGCGTCCATCATATATTAGCTGACGGAAGAGGCGCTTTTCAACTTGTAGAACTGACAGGGCAGTACTATTCAGGTGTTTTAAGAAATAATTTTGTGTTACAAAAAAATAATAGAAAGATATCAAAACTAATTTTTTCCTTAAATGCAAGAAAAATTTTAAAGATGATGAATTTAAAGGTTATCTTTGAACGTAAGCCAAAGGAGTTTTTTGAACCTTTACTTTCAATGGATAAAATCATCGATGAAGATTTTGGAATAGGAATAGAAAGAATTCTAATAGAAAAAGCTGACTTAGAAAAAGTAAAAGCATATTATAAGGATTATAATTTCACAATTAACGATATAATTTTACATATCACATTAAAACTTCTTGAAAAGTATAATTTAGAATTAGAAAAACCTTCAAAAAATCTTGCTATAGCATTAGGTGTTGATTTAAGAAAGTATTTGGATAAGGATATGCTTAGCATATCAAATTATTCTGGAACAGAAATGCTAAAAATAGATATTAAAGATGTGAATAATAAGCAGGTGGTAGAAACAAAGTTAAAAGAATTAAAGAAAAAGACCATAGGATTAGGATTTATTATACAACCGATATTGCAGAGTATATTTCCTATTGCTATACAGAAAAAAATGCTTACAGTATTAAAGGATTTTATTAACAAGTGGTCACTTTGCAGTATTCAGACTACAAATGTAGGGAAAGTAGATGACTATATTAAACCTTTTGGGGTTGACACACAAAAATTTTCATTTATTGGACCCTCTCCTTATTGTGGGTTTCCATTAATAAGTGTATCAGGCTTTAAGGATACTATTACAATTTACTTTACAAAATATAACGACATAGAAGGCTTATGCTTAAAAGTTAGTAACGATTTCAAATACTTACTAAATGAATTCGTAGATAAAAAAATAGATTGTAGAAACAGGTGATAAATATGAAAATAATAGCTTTAAATGGTAGTCATAGAGGAAATAAAGGTTTTACTCAAATTCTCATAGATCAAATAAAAAAAGGAGCCGTTGAAGCTGGAGCAGAATTTGAAACTATACTATTAAGTGATTATAAGATAAATCATTGTATTGGCTGTGAAACATGCCATCCAAAAGATAAAACTGATAAAAACTTCTTGAAATGTGTTTACAACGATAAGGATGACATGAAGCTTATACTGGATAAAATGAAGACTGCGGATATGTATATATACGCAACTCCGTCATATATATTCAATATGTCTTCAGTTATGAAAAACTTTTTGGAAAGGTTTTATTCTACAAGCGATATAGATCACTTCACTGTATCTAAAAAGGGATGCTTTTTCCATCATATTGATGAGGATCTTTCAAAGCCAATTGTTGTATTATCTACATATTCTAGTTTTGAAAATGAGACCATAAAAAACATTCATGAATATTTCAAAACATATTCAAAATTTATGGATGCTCCTATAGTTGGAAATCTTGTTAGACCTACTAGTGCATTGCTAAAAAG
>JAEWZA010000126.1 GCA_023395575.1 Bacillota bacterium | reverse complement strand
GACACAATATATTGTATATGATAGTATCAAATCGACTAAATATAGATGTTTATGTGTGTTTAATAATGCCTGAATGGAAATTGAAAACATAGAATTAATGAAAGAGAGATGCCAAAAGTTTTATGATAACAAAAATTAGGAAAAGAGATGGAAGAGAAGTACCTTTTAATATTGAGAAGATTGCCAATGCCATATTTAAAGCTGGAAATGCTGCAGGAGAGGAAGATTATGCTATAGCGTTAGCTTTAGCTGAAAAGGTTGCAGAGCAACTGGATAAGAATCCAGATAAAAAAGTACCAGATGTTGAGGAAATCCAGAATATTGTTGAAAAAGTTTTGATTGAAGATGGATATGCAAAGCCTGCCAAGGAATATATTCTTTATAGAGCAGAAAGAACCCGTATAAGAGAGATGAATACACGTCTTATGAAGGTTTATGAGGATTTGACTTTTAAAGAAGCAAAGGACAATGACAAAAAGCGTGAAAATGCAAATATTGACGGAGACACAGCAATGGGAACTATGCTTAGATATGGTTCAGAGGGGGCTAAACAGTTCAATGAGATGTTTGTGTTGAAGCCAGAGCATTCAAGAGCACATAGGAATGGAGATATTCATATACATGACCTGGATTTTTTGGCATTAACCACTACATGCTGCCAGATAGATATAGAGAAGCTTTTTAAAGGAGGTTTTTGTACTGGACATGGATATTTAAGGGAGCCAAATGATATTCAAAGCTATTCATCACTTGCTTGCATTGCCATACAGTCCAATCAAAACGATCAACATGGCGGGCAGAGTATTCCTAATTTTGACTATGGGCTAGCTCCAGGTGTATCAAAAACATACATAAAGCTATATAGACGTAATTTAGTAAAGATATTAGAATGGACATTGCAGGATTCAGACATTGGAGTTGGGATAAATAGTATTTTTGAGGAAATAAATAATAAAGAAGGTATTGTCCCTGTCCTTGGGGAAATGGAAGAATATATAAGCATTGAGCAGCAATATTTAGGCAAAATTATTGAGGATAAGTCTGTTATTATAAAGGCCCAAGAGTTTGCTATACAAAAGGCAGAAATAGAAACAAATAATAGTACATATCAGGCAATGGAAGCTTTTGTACATAATCTTAACACAATGCATAGCCGAGCTGGTGCGCAGGTGCCGTTTAGTTCAATAAACTATGGAATGAACACATCTGCAGAAGGAAGAATGGTTATAAAGAACCTGTTACTTGCAACTGAAGCGGGATTAGGAGATAGTGAAACTCCAATATTTCCAGTACAGATTTTTAAAGTAAAGGATGGAATAAATTATAATGAGGGTGACCCAAATTATGATTTATTCAAGCTGGCTTGCAAAGTGAGTGCAAAAAGATTATTCCCTAATTTTTCTTTTATAGATGCACCCTTTAATTTAAAATATTACAGGCCTGGACATCCCGAAACGGAAATAGCATATATGGGCTGTAGGACAAGAGTTATAGGCAATGTTTATGACACTTCTAGAGAAATAATCAACGGTAGAGGTAATTTAAGCTTTACTACAATTAATCTTCCTAGAATTGCTTTAAGAAATAAAAGCAATATTGTTACTTTCTATGAAGAACTTGATAAGAAAATAAAGCTTGTTATAGACCAACTTCTTGAACGATTTGAAATACAAGCTCGAAAAAAAGTTAAGAACTATCCATTTATGATGGGGCAGGGAATATGGATTGATTCTGATAAGCTGGGCTGGGAGGATGAAGTTAGAGAGGTTATTAAGCATGGTACGTTATCAATGGGCTTTATTGGACTCGCAGAATGTCTGAAGGCTTTAACAGGTAAACATCATGGAGAATCGGAAGAATCTCAAAAATTAGGACTTGAAATTATCGGTCATATGAGAAAGCGTATGGATGAAGCAAGTAAAAAATATGGCATGAATTTTACTCTTTTGGCAACTCCAGCAGAAGGACTTTCAGGACGTTTTATTAATAAAGACAGAGAAATATTTGGAGCAATTAGGGATATAACAGATAAGGAATATTATACAAATAGTTTTCATATACCTGTTTATTTTCCTATTGGAGCATTTAACAAAATAAGGCTGGAAGCACCCTATCATGAGATTACAAATGCTGGACATATAACATATGTGGAGGTTGACGGAGATCCAACACAGAACTTAGAAGCCTTTGAAAAAATTATACGCTGTATGAAGGAAGCAGGAATAGGCTACGGTGCTATTAATCACCCAGTTGACCGTGACCCTGTTTGTGGATATACAGGTATAATTGGTGATGAATGTCCAAAGTGCGGCAGACCAGAAGGCAATACAAGTTTTGAAAGAATTAGGCGTATAACTGGCTACTTAGTGGGGACGCTTGACCGCTTTAATGATGCTAAAAAGGCAGAGGAGAGAGATAGGGTTAAGCATTTTTAGTTAAATTTAGAATTATACTAATGTAACTCAACTTTTCATTGATAGGTTTAAACCTCTACAATTTTTCACTGGGAAAGTGAGTAATGTAACTAATATGATTAATTGTAGGGGCAATAAAAGAGATGGTGTTAATTATAAAAGAGAAACAATATAGATATGAGGGATACGAGTTATGGATGGACTAGTTCATATATATACGGGAGATGGAAAAGGTAAAACTACTACAGCTATAGGTCTTGGAATAAGGGCTGTAGGAAGTGGCATGAAGGTTTTAATGGTTCAATTTTGTAAAGGAAGCTCAACTAGTGAAGAGAATATAATAGACAAGCTAAAGCCTGATTTTGAGCTTTATAAATATAAACAAATATGCAAGTTCATATGGCAGATGACAAATGAAGAGAAAAAGCAAATGGAGGAAGACACCCTGCATTTGTTCAATTACGCTGTAGATAATGCAAAGAATAAAGACATGATTATTTTGGATGAAATTATGGCTGCAATAACCAATAGCTTTATTGATATGAAGCTCGTTATTGATTTTATTAAAAGCAAGCCTTCTCACCTTGAATTAGTGCTTACTGGTAGAAATGCGCCTAAGGAACTAATTGACTTGGCAGCCTATGTTTCAGAAATAAACGCCGTAAAGCATCCAATGACTTTAGGTATAATGGCAAGAAAAGGAATTGAATTTTAAAATTCTGAACAACTTAAAGTGGCTATGGACGGTGGAAGCTTAGACAGTTTGAAAAATTAATTTATACCTGCTAATATGTAAAGTAATAGTAATAATATATTATTTATTGGAAGGTTGATTTAAATGTGTGAGACTGGTAATTACAGAAATATATTAAAGCGAGAAGGCCTAAAAAATACAAAACACAGAAATGCTATACTTGAAGTAATTGAGAATAGTGCTCAACCAATTAATGCTGAGCAAATTTTCTTTGATTTGAAAGATAGAAAAAATTCAATAAATTTATCCTCAGTTTACAGAATTCTAGAGTCACTGGTGTCTAAGAATCTACTTATAAAATCTATTATACCGGGGTCTAATAAAGCAGTATATGAATTAAATCGTTCAGAGCATACTCATTATTTAATATGTTCAACCTGTAAAAAAATGTTTTCGGTTGATGGATGTCCACTTGAAGAGTATGAGAAGCAGCTAGAGTCAAAAATGGGATTTGAAATAACAGGCCATAAACTCGAAGTATACGGTGTTTGCAAGGATTGTAACAAAAAATGATTCTATAGATGCTGGATTTAACTAAAAGCCACTTCATGTGGCTTTTTTGGTAAAAAACATCATAAGCATCACTTCTATTTCGGCAAATACTTTTATAGGGCGTTTCCAGTAGTATAACTATATTTATAGGGTTAGTAAGATAAGTTCAGTCTGCTCAAGCATATTATTTCCAACCATCTGTATACTCATCAGTATTTAAATTAGGATATTCTCTTAAGGAGTCCTTTTTGCTATCTAATTTTACTCTTTCAGAATACAGATATCCGCAAACCAAAGAAGTCAGAGGGATTGTAAATAGTATTCCTATACTCCCGACAAGTGCTTGAAGCACTTCAACTACTATAATTTCTTTATTAAGAAGTTCAAGTACAGAGCTATTATATGAAACTAGTAAGAGAACGGCTGAAAGTGAGCTCCCAATATAGGCTAGTATTAATGTACTAGTCATAGTTCCCATCATGTCTCTACCTATTGACATTCCAGATTTCACAAGAAGAGTGAAAGGAGAATATTCTAGTTTTTCGTGAAGTTCCGAAAGAGCGGAGGCAAGGGACATTGACATATCCATAATTGCACCTACTGCACCTATAATTATGGCTGCAAATATGATTGCTTTTAAATCTATTGGATTTTGGCTATTCATTCGAATTATATATAAGGATTCTTCATTTACCAGTCCTGTGAGATGTAAAGCTTTGTTCATAATTAATGTTAAAATTCCTGATATTAATATCCCAACAATACAACCAATGCCGGCTGCCAAGCTTTTTTTATTTGCACCGTATATTATTAGCAATGACATAATTATTATAAATACGCAGGTTATTATAGACCAGAAATATATGTTAAAACCCTGTAATACGGCAGGAATAAAAACAGCAAAAATTGCAATGCCAGTAAATATTAAGGATAGTATAGTATTAAAGCCTTTAAAACGTCCAAATAATAAAAGCAATAGGAAGAATATTAGTCCTAGAACCATCAATAAATTTGTTCTCAAATATTCCCCTAATACATAATCATATTCGGAATCTTGATTATCTAGTCTATATAAAACTACTTTGTCACCAGCTTCAACTTCTTTTAATGGAACGCCTGTAAAAGGGTCTGTTGATTGGACAGCCATTACTTGCTGGGACCTATGTTCACCCGATAATATCTCTGCCGAAAAGACAATTTCCTTTCCTTCTTCTAGATTTTCACCGCCCAAATTATACTGCACAGACTTAACTTTTATAATTTTTATTACTTGGGCTTTTTCTGCAGTAACTCCTTCCATCCCTTTTAGTAGAGATAAGTCCCTTGTAGTTATTTTATTTCCTAATATTAAAAGAACTATAGAAACAGTAATAGTGCTTAAATATATTAATGTATTTTTGTTTAATAGTGATTTTACTGGCTTTATGATAGACATCAGAGCCTCCTATGAATGGATTGCTATGCTAATTTAATGTAGTTAGTATTGCTTGATTAAACATAAGCTAGCATACACTCTCTTGATTTGTCAATAGAATATTGGAGATATGGCAACAAAAATGTGAAATTGAAATGTCAAAAGGGGGTTCGACTAATAGTATTACCATAATTTTGGGCCGAAAGGTAGTGTAGGAGGTATTCAATTTGTTTTTAGACATATAATATGCTATCATAATGGTTAATGGTAATGAAATGGTCAAAGGAGATGCTATTTTGAAAATACAAGAATCTGCCGAGATGTACCTAGAAACAATTTTTGTTTTAAGTAAAAAAAATAATTGTGTTAGATCAATTGATATTGCTGCAGAACTTGACTATAAGAAGTCTAGTGTCAGCGTGGCTATGAAGAATTTAAGAGAGAATGGATATATTAAGGTTGACGGCGATGGGTTTATCACTCTGACTGATGAGGGAATAAAGGTGGCACAGAC
This sequence comes from Bacillota bacterium, assembly GCA_023395575.1. Classification (GTDB taxonomy): domain Bacteria; phylum Bacillota; class Clostridia; order Acetivibrionales; family DSM-1351; genus Ruminiclostridium. The sequence continues at coordinate 400 of JAEWZA010000126.1, read as the reverse complement.
AATGTTTGAGAGACATACACTGTTATCTGACTGTTTAATTCAGCTTGGAGTGGAAAGAGAAATTGCTATTGAAGATGCATGCAGAATCGAGCATGTAATAAGTGCAGAGAGCTTTGAGGCAATAAAAAAGTATGTTAATGAAAGATTAAGAAAGTAGTAGATAAAAAAGTTATTGACACACCTGGAAATCGGTGTTACGATATATTTAGTTAGATAGGACTAACTGGTAATTGTTTTTATTAAGTTAATATCAAAATTAATTAGTTAGCGAGGCTAGCTTATATTTTTGCCAAATGGTTAGTGCACACTAACTGTGGTTCTAGGTAATAGTATAAAGTTTTGTAAAGGATTTAGTAGAGAAACGTTACTGCGGAGGAACTCTATTTCACTTATTTAGAGC
>JAEWZA010000123.1 GCA_023395575.1 Bacillota bacterium | reverse complement strand
TGCTACCACAAAACGCCCTAATAACCAACACAAACTCAAATTTGCTTCCACACTTGAAAGAAGCAATTAGGAACTCAAACAAAATAAAAATATTAGCTGCATTTATTAAAGAATCTGGTGTAGATTTGATAATAGATGATTTAATTCATGCATTAAAAAATGGCGCTCAGATACAGATTTTGACTGGATATTACCTTGGAATTACTGAGCCGTCGGCATTATATTTGCTCAAGATGAAGCTGGGAGAATATGCAGATATAAGGATTTATAAGCATACAAACATTTCCTTTCACCCTAAAACCTATATATTTCAAGACGACCAAAGCTGTGAAATATTTATAGGTTCTTCAAATATATCTGAGTCGGCTTTAAGACACGGAGTAGAGTGGAATTATAAAATAGTAAAAAGTAATGGTGAAGAGGATATTAGCCAGTTCATAGATAGCTTTGAAAATTTGTTTGAAAACCACTCCTTTAAGCTTGATGATGAAGCACTCAAAAACTATAGCATTGGCTGGAAGATAAACAAGCTTTTATATAGGTCTAGTAAGGAACAATTAGAGCAGGAAAAAGATTCTATAGAGAAAATTGCTGCAGAAACTAACTGTTTACAAGCCGTAAAACCATATGGTGCCCAAATTGAAGCCCTATACTACCTTAATCAAACTAGAGAAGAGGGTATGCAAAAAGGTCTTGTAGTCATGGCTACAGGTGTTGGAAAAACATATCTGGCTGCTTTCGATAGTCAAAAATTTGAGAGGATTTTATTTGTAGCGCATAGAGAAGAAATTTTAAATCAAGCCTGCAAAAGCTTTGAAAATGTAATGCCCAACAAAAGCTTAGGTTTTTTTAAGGCATCAAATATAAATAAAGCTGCAGACGTTATATTTGCAAGTGTACAGACTCTTGGTAAAGAGAACTATCTGAACGAAGCTTACTTTAAGCCTGATGATTTTGATTACATTATTATAGATGAGTTCCATCATGTAGCTGCAAGTACTTATAGGTACATAGTAGATTACTTCAAACCGAAGTTTTTACTTGGACTTACGGCAACACCATTCAGAATGGATAATAAGGATATATTTGAATACTGTGATGACAATCTTGTATATGAAATCAACTTAAAGGAGGCAATAGAAAGAGATTATCTAGTGCCGTTTAAATATTATGGAGTCTATGATGATACTGATTACAGTAAAATAGATTTCAAAAATGGTAGATATAACGAAAAAGAGCTTGAAAAAGCATTGTCAGTAGGGAAACGAGCTGATTTGGTATTTAAGTATTACAAGATGTTTAATTTAAATAAAACTGTAGCTTTTTGTTGCTCGGTAAGTCATGCAAACTTTATGGCAAGCGAATTTAACAAATCTGGAATTAAGGCTGTTACAGTACATACAGGTGATGGAGAGTACAAGGAACAAAGAGAAAAGGCAGTTGATTTGTTAAAGAATGGAGAAATCAAAGTAATATTTGTTGTTGATATTTTTAACGAAGGTGTAGATATTCCAGAGATTGATTCTGTTTTATTCTTAAGACCTACAGAATCCTATACAGTCTTTATTCAACAGCTGGGAAGAGGCTTGAGAAAATTTCCAGATAAAAGCTGTGTTACAGTACTTGATTTTATAGGAAACTATAAACGTGCATATATTCTACCAATATTATTAAGCGGTAAAAATCCAATGAGCAGCAGAAAAAATAACTCTTTTGTTAATATAGAATATCCAGAAGGCTGTAATGTTCAGTTTGACTTAAAGCTAATTGATCTCTTTGAAGAGCTTAAAAAGAGAGAAAAGCTATCAGTTAGAATTGAAAATGAATATTACAGATTAAAAGAAGCTCTTGGAAGGCGCCCTACAAGAACAGATATATTTGAAGGCTCAGATATTAAAGCTGAGGAATTCATTAAGCTAAGGAATGGATATCTTGGCTTAATGGCTCAACTTGGAGAGCTAAATGATGAGGAAAAATTATGGTTAGGTACTGATATAGAAGAATTTTTATATGAAATTGAGAAAATGAAAATGGACATGCTTTATAAAATTCCTACATTAAGGACATTTATTAAAGGTGAAAAACTGAGCCAGAAGGTTAGTGCAGATGAAGTGGCACTTAGTATGAAAACTTTTTATCAGAATCCAAGATATTCAATAGATATGCAGAATAAAGGAAATAAAGATTATCTGAACTGGACAATTGAGGATTATAGGAGAAAAGCTATACAAATGCCAATTAAACGTATAAATAAATCAAATTATTTTAGCTATGATGAAATTAACAAGGAATTGTACATATCTGATGAAATACTAAAATTCAATAGCAGTTTATTAGCAAAGCATTTTAGTGATATACTTGAATATAAATTGAGAAACAAACATGCCAAGCTATATAAAAAGCTGGAAGCTTAGAAAGGAATAAAAATGTCCATAGATTTTTATAATAAAAATGCAAATGATTTTTTCAATACTACGGTTTCTGCTGATATGACGGCGACAAATGCTGAGTTTTTAAAATATGTTAAGTGCAATGGGAAAATACTTGATGCTGGTTGTGGCTCTGGCAGAGACAGCCTATTTTTTTTAGGAAAAGGCTTTTCAGTAGTTTCAATTGATGCATCAGATGAAATGGTAAGACTTAGTTCAGAATTGACAGGGCAGAAAACTATTAAAATGATGTTCCAAGACATGAACTTCAATGATGAATTTGATGGAGTTTGGGCATGTGCCTCTCTTTTACATGTTAGTAAAAAAGAAATTGATGATGTTATTGAAAGAATATCAAATAGCCTAAAGCTAAATGGAATTTTTTATGCTTCATTCAAATATGGGGAAGGAGAGCTAGTCAGAGATGGCAGACTGTTTAACTCCTACAATGAAGAAACCCTGAAAAACCTTATTGACATGCACAAGAGCTTAGAAGTACAGAAAATCTGGAAAACACAAGATGTCCGCCCAGATAGAGAAAATGAGTATTGGGTGAATGTGTTGTGTAAGAAAATATAGTCTTTTTTGGACATAAAAGATAGCACCTTTAAAATTAGTCTCTATTTTTTACCGCAAATAGTGTGATGCATGAACGTATAATTAGTGATATACTTACCATAAAATAGATATACAAAATAAATTACATTACAGGAGCCCCCATGTCAGACTACATCCTAACATACTCAAAAATTAAATTTTACCCACTAGAACCCGTAAAAGAGGACATAAACATTATAGATATTGCACATGCCCTGTCACTAATGACTAGAGCTAATGGGCATTTCAAGCATTTTTTTTCAGTAGCGCAGCATTGTATCAGCTGCTGTAAAGAAGCAAAGCAGAGGGGATATTCCCAGAGGGTGCAGCTTGGATGCTTGCTGCATGATGCCAGTGAAAGCTATATTTCCGATTTGACAAGACCTGTTAAAAAGAATTTGTCTGCATATTTTAATATTGAGGCAAAGCTGCAGCGAGTAATATATGATAGGTTTGGGCTTGGTGATTTAACTGAGGCTGAGAAACTGCAAATATCAGAGGTTGATGATGCATTACTGTATTGCGAGTTTAAGGAATTAATGGATGTGAAAGTTACTGACTCAGTACCTGAAATGGCTATGGTGCATGATTTTTCACAGCGGGATTTTATTAGTGTTGAGAAAGAGTTCCTTTCGTGCTTTGAAAGTCTTGCACAGTTTAACTAAAATGAACTAAATAAAAAAATGACTGACATTATTTCATTTAAGCGAAGCGGAAATGGAGTTTGGATTTAAAGATTGTTGGTCCATTCCTTATGTGGTCGAGAATGTAAATAATCTTGTGTATGGTAGTAAGGAAATACTCCTTCTTGGCAAGAATTAGAAATAATAATTGTCAAGGAGGAATTTTTATGTCAACCTTATCAAAGGAACAGGTTAAAGAGTTAG
>JAEWZA010000098.1 GCA_023395575.1 Bacillota bacterium | reverse complement strand
TGAAAACTTTAAAACAAACACAGGAAAAAGGATAGCTTATAATCGCTTTATTTTAGATTAGTAGTAGATTATTACAGTTATGTATTTTATATCGCAAAGAAAAAATAGTAGTTAAGTTTAACCCTAGATAATAAGCAGCAAAGGAGTGCGATAAGATGATATCTAATAATACCTCCATGCCTACAACGGATGATGAGTTGCAAAAGAATACGGTTGGTTGTTAAGGATTCTGCTGATGAGTCATCCTACGTTCCAGTGTTGGAAGCGGCCGGATATGTGCTACAGATTCGAGAACCTGACTGGTTTGAGCAGCGTTTGTTTAAAGGACCGGATACCGATATTAATCTGCATGTGTTCAGTTTGGGCACATCAGAGATTGATAGAATGTTACGCTTCCGTGATTGGTTGCGGACTAATGATACTGATCGGGACAAATATGCACAAGTCAAACGAAGCTTGGCAAAGAATAAATGGAGGCATGTCCAGCACTATGCGAATGCTAAAACATCAATAGTACAGGAAATCATGAAAAGAGCGAATAGTAATAATGCTTAAGGAGAGTGTCATGTTTTCTTGGTTTGTTATAGGAGGTTATATCAATGAAAAATACAGTAGATAATTTGTCGAAAAGTAAAGTTATTTTAATGTGCGGCCCTGCGGGAGCAGGTAAATCAACACTAGCAAAAAAATTTGAAAGTACCGGGATGACAATACTATCTTATGATGAAGAATCATTCAAACGAGGTTAGAATGAACATCCTTTACCTCAGGAGGTTTTAGAAGATATTAAAACCTATCTTGATGAAAAACTAATTTCACTTATCATGCAAAACATTGATATTGTTCTCGATTATTCATTTTGGTCTAGAGAAATGAGAAATGAATATATTTCATTATTAAAGAAATACGACATAGAACCCAAAATCTATTATATAAAGACACCTAAGGAAGTTGTTATGGAACGTATTCGAAAAAGAAACGGAAATCATCAAAATGATATCATATTGACGGAGCAAACAGCTTCCACTTATTATGATCATTTTCAACCCCCAACTGATGAAGAAGGTGAAGTTATAGTAGTCGAGGGATATTAATATTGTGGTTTTAGGCATGGAAATTGTACTAGATGATAAGTTTTGTCAAATTTTTTGAAAGATATACTTCCAACAAGGGGATACCAGCTTCAGGTGATATCATTATTGTCATCTCAGAGCAGGGGGTAGTATTGATTCAGCCGGAAGAATAAGTGGCGATGCAATGAAGACGATGAATGCATTATTGAAATTACAGGAAAAAAACTTACTGAAATACGTTATGTTTATTCTTTTGACAACTCTACTCAATCATGATTATGCAATTAGACACGTTATTTTTTATCATGAATGGATATGTTCCCGTCTACCGATAGTGCTAAAAACGCAGTGGATATGTTTCCGAGAACGAACATACTCAAATGACATTCATTCTGTCCTCTCAAGCCACGTTGAAACGATAATTCTGATGACGTATTGTGGTTCAGACAAGAAAAAGTAGGGTTTGACCACAATATATTGTGGTTTGAGAGCGAAAAATGAGCGAAAAACAGGGCGAAAATGTCATCTATTTAGGGCTAGTTTTTGGGCCAAAATATAGATGACATAAATATTTTGAAGAAAATTTCATTAAATCAAGGCTAAGTGGTAGGTCAGTTAATGATCCACAGCTTAGCCTTTTTATATACCTTTATACTTTAACTATTTTATAAGGAGGCTCACTATGAATAAAAAAAAATGATTGTCATTCCCCCGTTATCCAGTTTTGGAAACGCCCTTGGAATACATAACAGAAAAATCAAAGGAGCAGTATTCATTCCGAACAAATCTAATTATCAAAATATATCTTCGCTAGAATCATCCCTAAGTCAAATAAAATTTCTTGATCTCGTCGGTTGGTTTACTAATGAAAAAGGGTATCAACGGAGTAATCATAGAATTAAGAAACTGATTGACCTTTATAGCAAAAGTGAGATCGATATGGCTATCTGTTATTCCAAGGAAGATTTATTAGACTGTGAAATCAGTTTAGGAAATGTACAAAAATCTATTGATAAATATGGTGCTGCTATTTATTGCATTAAAGATTGTATTCTTATAAAGGATAATGAGATTATCCGCATGTCGTAAACTGTCAGATGCTTCTCCTTGCTTTCTACCACTTGCTGTGCTAGTATAGTGTTAGAAGTGATAGAAACTGATAGAAGGAGTGATGTTATGAAGCTGTATGAAAGTGAAACCGTTGAATTGAAGGAAATTTATACACCTGATTTAAAAAAAGAAATTGTGGCATTTGCAAATACAAATGGTGGAACAATCTATGTTGGTGTACAAGATAACGGAGAAATTGTTGGCCTTGATAATGCTGATTTTGTGATGCAACAGATATCAAATTCTTTAAGAGATAGTATTCGTCCTGATGTCTCCATGTTTACAAATATTGAGTTATTGCAAGATGATAATAAGTATTTTGTCAAGCTCACGGTTAGCCAAGGAACAAAAAGACCGTACTATCTTTCGGACAAAGGACTTAAACCAACAGGCGTATATGTTAGAAGTGGAACAACATCTGCACCAGCATCAGAAGATGCTATCCGCATGATGATTAAAATGACCGATGGTGATTCCTTTGAAAGTAACCGCTCTCTCATACAAGAACTGACCTTTACTAGTTTAAACAAAGAGATGGAAAGAAGAAATTTAGAATTTTCTGAAGTGCAGATGAAAAACTTAGGCATTCTTTCATCTGATGATATTTATACAAATATGGGCTTACTGGTTTCAGATCAGTGCATACATTCTGTCAAATTTGCTGCTTTTCAAGGCTCCGATAAATTGGTCTTTAAAGATCGAAAGGAAATGACAGGCTCTCTATTTGCTCAACTGACAGACGCTTATAAAACCATAGATTTTTATAATGGAACAAAAGCTACCTTCCATGATTTACTACGTACGGATGAAAGAGATTACCCGGAAGATGCCGTTCGTGAAGCATTGCTAAATGCCATTGTCCACAGAGAATATTCCTTTAGTGGTAGTACAATTATTAACCTTTATTCTGACCGGTTAGAGATTATCTCCTTAGGTGGATTGGTTTCAGGTTTGTCATTGGAGGCAGCTATGCTGGGAGCATCACAACCCAGGAATGAAAAGCTTGCAAGCTTATTTTACAGAATGAAGCTAATTGAGGCATACGGCACAGGTATTAGCAAGATAATCAGTTGCTATAAAGGTTTACCCGTGCAACCCAAGTTTGAAAATGTGGAAGGTGCATTTCGAGTAATTTTACCTAACACGCATGCACACGAGCTAAGCGTGGAAGATGAAAAGTATTTACCGATACTCAGCTTATTTGAAAAACAAAAAGAAATCACTCGAAGTGATGTTGAAGAAACCCTTGATGTTGGAACAACTCACGCAATTAATATGCTCAAAGAAATGCTGGAAAAAGGACTTATCAAAAAAGTTGGTAACGGTAGGCTGACAAGGTATGTGGTGAAGTAAAATATAGTATACGTTATATACTAGGGTTTGGAAAATAAAGATTTGCCGTATAGTTGAAATTGTAATAGGCTGCCGAACTTACAGCTTCTCGAAGGCAGGAGCAGCGGCGGTAAAAATGATTTGCGCCTTGTGGCTTACTATAATGGAATGAACAATGATCAGAAAACGGAATTTTGCAAGGAGGCAATTATTCCAGATGGTGTTTCTTTAGAATTAGAAAATTTTGATGATTTCTATGAAAAAAGAAAAGCTATTCTGATGGATAAGATTGTGCCTTATTAGTGTAGGAGGATAACATAATGAGTAATCAGTTAACAGAACGAGATGTATTACAACAGCTGGATATTCTGGATTTTCGACATATTACAAAAAACAAATTGATGACATTTGCATCAATGCTGCAGAATATGGAGCCAGAAGTTGCTAAGAAAGCATTAGAACAATTTCCAGAATTTGCAAAGATGACTTTGGATGTCTTGAAGGATTATAAAGGGGTCATGGAAAAAACACTGGACAAAAATTCAGTGAGTAGTAAACAGTGTTTTGACATTTATAACGAAGTAGTAGATGCTTTAAAGAATTGCCTGGTAAAGGATGATTTACCTTTTGAAGAAAAAAAGTATTACATTGAAAAAATGATAGAGGTTGCAAAAATGGCTGATAGTAAATCAGGAACTGGACAACATTAAAACAACTTTCTAAGACACATTAACTGCTGAATTTGGAAAGGGAACTTCTATTGACTCTATATCGGAATACCGATATAATGATTGTAGGTGATGAAAATGACAATACAACAGCTTTTACAAGATACTCAAATGTCCCGTTATCGTTTATCAAAAATCAGCGGGATTCCATGGGCCACTCTTGCAGATATTTATTCCGGGAAAACCCATCTTAACCGTTGTGGCGCAGGAACGCTCTCCAAACTGTCCAAAACACTTGGTCTAACTATTGAGGAACTGCTGGCACTGGAAACAGAACCGGAAGAAAACACAGTCACGGGAAAACCAAACAGAAAAACTTATCTGGAATCGGGACTGCCCGAGAGTGTTCAAAAAGCAATAAAAGAATATTTACAAGGTGAAAAGGAACAGGTGCTCTATCTTGATTGCTTGTGGGGCGAATTATATGGAGTCATTAATTCCAATCTTTGGGCTGACTTAATTACTGAGGAACAGGCAAGCTATCTGCGTGAAAAATATCTTGGTACAGAGGGAAAGGAGAATATCATTAATGATTGATTTTACATCGTGTGAGGTAAATAAATTCAGAGCTTACGGTGGAGCAAATGGAAATAAAATTAATATTCTTTATGAGGGCAATAGCTATATGCTTAAATTTCCGCCTGTCCCAAGCCGTAATAAGACCATGAGTTACACTAATGGGTGTATCAGTAATAGGGAAAGAATCGGCAAAATTATTTAGGAATATAGAAGAACTGGAATTTTCAGAGAGTAGACTTAAGAAAGCGCATCGAGTAGAGTTGATGGCAGATGTAAACCTTTACGGCGTGATACATGTTACAGAACTGCTGACACTAATACATAAATATGAGAATAAATTTGATGAGAAGGGATATAACCATGATGATGGCAGCTATAAAAATACAGTGATGTTTACCCCTGAATTTGTATGTACATGTACGCTGCATCAATTGATTGGAGATTCAGTTCCGGTCATATGTACAACTATGGATGGATTCTTGCTTCATAATTGCTTTCAGGATTCATATATGAATGAACATGAAAAAATGTTGCAGTTTTTTAAAGGAACAAAACGCGAATTAACAGAAAAAGATCTTGAACGTTTTTATAAATCGGTAAGCTATTCTTCTTTTAGACAGCTATTTCAGGAGGCGGGTTTAAAGCAGCGATATCTTCCATCTAAAAAGGAGTTTCTGCACTATGCGGATGAAAATTATTATGAAATATCCAATGCAGAAAAAGAAGTACAAAGGTATATAGAGAAAAAGTTTCTACCTCACTTTACAAATGTTGCACAAAAGGCCGGTGTAACCGTAAAAGAATGTATGGATGATTTTATGAAGGAACTCCATGATCAGGCAACCGACATAGGAAAGTCCGGAGAAGAAAGAGATCCACAGGAATATGTACAGTTTGTATTTGCAGCCATGCAAGGGTATGGCATTGATTTTGAAGATATTGATCAAGCAAATGAATTCTCGGATATGTGGTGAAGGTTATGAATTCTGTTAGAATGTGGTACAACCATGGGTGTACCCCTGATGAAGTGTTGCATCGGACACCAATACACCCGGAAGTTACTACAATTGTGCCAGAAAGTTCACGAGCAGGCAGTGGAAAGAAATTTAAAAGGTGTTGTGGTAAGTTTTAAAGTATTATAATAGAAGATAACGGTGAGTTAAGTTTATGCGAATGTAATTTGAACTTAGATAATCAGTGTGAGTTGGCGTAGAGCTGCGAGTGTATATGAGAACGGAAGCAACGATAGAAGAATGGAATATCTATTTATAAAGGATATGAAGCATTTAATAGCTATATGATGCTGACAATGCAGGAACGTATGAATATATCTGTAGAATATGCCATGTTTAATCAGAAATAGCCAGTAATTGTCCTATAAGAAAAACATTATCAAAGGAAATTGAATTTGCTAAAATGGGTGAGTAGTATGTTATGGAAGCATCTGTCTACTAGAAAAGGAAAAGAGTTAGACGTCACGATTCCATTAAAACATTATTATAATAAATAAAAGAAAGCGAGTATAGAAATGATTCGGTATGTTCACACAAATATTATTGCAAAAGATAGTGAAAAATTAATTGAATTTTATCAAGACGTGTTTGAATGTAAAAGTATAGGTGAAAAGCGCGACTTGCGTGGAGAATGGCTAGATAAGTTGACTGGAATATCCAATGCTCATATTGTGGGTGAACACTTGTTAATGCCTGGATATTATGAAGAACATCCTACGTTGGAAATTTTCTCCTATGATCAAATGAAAGAAAATTCAGAGCATCACATTAACGCATTTGGCATTGCTCATTTAGCTTTTGAAGTAGATAACGTTACTGAAACGCTTGAAAAAGTAATTGAAAGAGGCGGCGGAGTTATTGGCGACTTGGTTCATGCGGAATATGCGGATGGTCGAAAGGCAACCTTTGTATATGCTACTGATACTGAAGGAAATATTCTTGAATTACAAAGTTGGGAAGATTAGAAGTCTGTATTAGGTTGGTACGAGTTTTGAAATCCCGCCAAGGCCACACCAGGTTCAAGCAGCATATTTTTTGACTGTTCAAAGCACGTTGAGACGTGCGTACTGTTGGAGCGGAAAGGGCGGTAAATCAAAGGAGATGTGGATCGAGATGAGCCGGAACACAGAACATGGTGGTAAAGAATGGGGATTTACGAAATGTATCGCATCTTAATACATTTTAATCGGAGGTATGGCAGTGGTCGTAAAAAAAATTGGCGAAAACAAAAAGGAAGAGGCATTGGAACTTGTTCTAAGGGTATTTATGAAATATGAGGCTCCTGATTATTCTGTTGAAGGTGTTGAAACATTTAAAAGGACAGCAGTATATAACGAAGACTATATTG
>JAEWZA010000087.1 GCA_023395575.1 Bacillota bacterium | reverse complement strand
GATGGTCACCAAGATATGAGAATCGCCCAAAAAGAGATGTCCATTTTATTGGGATAGAGTCTTGTATTCCAGAAATAGAAATTGAGAAGCAAACGTCTTTTATAGATTATTCAACGAATGCTGCAAGTGATAAATTATCACATAATATAATCATAACAGCTGCAAATATTCTTAACAAAAACTACGAAAGTTTGACATGCCATAAAACTAAGAAGAAAGAATTAGTAGGGGTACGCACTAAGGATAATATTACATATTCTTCTCTGAGTATGGGAGCTGGTGAACAAAGGGTAATAAAAATATTAAAATTAGCGTATTCAGCAAATCAATATTCATTAATATTAATAGATGAAATTGATTTATTACTGCATGTGACAGCTTTGAAAAGATTAATAGTTACTCTTTCAGATATAGCTACAAAAAGAAATTTACAAATATTTTTTACAACACATTCACTTGAAATGAATAAATTGAAAGATTATGTTGATATCAGATACTTGGAAAATCTTGATCAAAAAACTATGGTATATAATTCAATAAACATAGATATGATTTATGAATTAAGTGATTATGTTTCAAAGCCATTAGAAATTTATGTTGAGGATTTATTAGCTGAAATCATTGTAAAACGTGTAGCAGCAGATTTGAATATTTTAAGTAGTATTAAGGTGACAAAATATGGGGCTGCAAATAATGCTTTTGTTGTGGCGGCAAGTTTAGTATTGAAAGGAGAAGAATATAATAATATATTAATAATTTTAGATGGGGATATATATGTAACCAAGGATGATAAGGAAAAGGCAATTAAAAAAATATTATCAGGAACTGAGAGAGAACATGATGATAGAATATTAGATGCGGTTTCTTTTATTAAAGAGTTTGCTTTACCAGATGGAATATCCCCAGAAGAATTTATTTATGGTATGCTTTTAGAAATGGAGGAGAATAGCGAAATTGTAAGAATTGCTAAAAAATTAAAAGCAGTGTCAAATACTCACCAATGGCTTGATAGATTAGTAGAACGAATGGGACATAGTGAAGAAATGGTGCTTAATGATATAATTGGTATAGTAGCTGAAAATAGTAGATGGGAGCACTACATTCAAGCAGTGCATCAATGGCTGAAAAATAAGAGAGAAGAATTAAAATTATAAGAGATGAAGCTATTGGTATAAATCGCAAATTAGAAATAATTCAAGAAAGTGGATAGAAAAAACTTAAAGGTCAAAAGTACCCTGCCACCAAGGAACGGTTGTGGTGCAAAAAATAATTTCTGCGATAGTATTTGTAATAAATTGGAAAATAAGGGTTACTAATTGTCACAGAATTTATTCAAATTGAAGTGTTTTTACCAGAACCTTAAGATTTTCGCTCTATGAGAGAAAGCAATTATGGATATAGAACGAATCAAAAACAATATTCATGAATATATGGACAAGCTATTATCCGATATTATTGATGAATGTGTAATAAGAAAAATGAAAAATCCAGACGATTTTTTAAATGTATTTGAAATTTTATTACGCAAGGATGATAATTCTCTATTCAAAAAACAAATACAGTTTACAAATAAGCGAATGATTAATCATGTTGTACAAGATGGCGATAAGTTCAGCATTAACTTTGAAGATGCTTATAAGGAATTTGTGTTTTCGTCATTTAGTCAGACAAGTAGTTTATTTGAAGAAATGATTACAAAGATTAATCTTAATAAAGAGAGCATTTCTAATACAGAAAAGCTCAATTTGAATCAAGAAGAGGCAGCTGAATTATTGACAAAGAATATTGATCTTGCGACTGCAGTGCTTATAGACGAGCTTAAAAAGAACAATATTGAAGAAATGCTTTATACATTATACTCAATTGCAGGAATACTTTCATTAGTTTCATCTGTTACAACTGTAAAGATTAAATATGATAAAGAACTATATTCATATAGTGACAGGGATGATGTTTTTAGTTTGCTTTTACAGACAGTAGAGAATTTGGATATAGAAGAGATGAAAAAGGTTAGTTATATAATTGGAGAACATAAGTATGCTTGTGATATGTTGTTTAATATTACATATAAGTTGTATCTTGTAGATGAAAATATTAATGAAAAATCATATGAATTATTTGACATATCGTGGCTATTTGCTAAAACTATGGTTCTTAACAAAATGGAAGTATTTAGACAATCAAATGCTCTACTTTATGAAAGAGGGGATTCACTTTTAGTTGATAATTATCTCATTTACCAAAGTGAGAACCTTTCTGATCAACTCAATAAACTTTTTGATGAGGTAATTAGATTTAGTTATAATCAAAACCTTATTAATGATATTTTTGATAAATACAAAAAATATGAGGGATTTTCACCCGACAATTTGTCTGAACTTAATAGATGTTTAGTAGAAGAATTTAAATTGTCTGATAGACAAGCAGTAACAAAAATCAATATATATCCTATAGAAGCATTTAAAAACTACATCAAAGATAGTTGTAACATTGCAGAAAAAGGTGTAGATACATTTTTCTCGGCATTATGTCTAGATGTTAAAGCTGATTTGTTTGATATTTCTAATAAGATATCTAGGACTCCATTAGTTTTAACAAAAGATAATAAGGTAATAACCATGGTTCCCCTTTTACTCCAGGCAGAACAAATGCTTGGAGTGAGAATGCTGGATCAAAATTTTACTAATAATCCACGAGTTAAGAAATATATAAGTAAACACTATAACGAGGATTTAATAGATGAGTTATTAAATATACTTAAACAAAAGGATATTACTGTATGGGATCGTATACACTTGGCATCTGTTAGTAATAAAAAAATAAGAACTTTATTTGTATCGGGAATAACTGAAGAAATTGATATAGCATATATCAAAGATAATATCCTTTACTTTGTTGAGTATAAAGCATGGATGATTGGTTCTTCTAATATTAAGACTTTCCTCGGTGAATATAAAAAAGCAGAAAATAATGTAAAAAGTCATTATAAAGCAATAGAAATTGTTAGAAGCAATA
>JAEWZA010000119.1 GCA_023395575.1 Bacillota bacterium | reverse complement strand
AAAATATCTTGAAAGCTTTAGAATCCTATTCGCATTTCATTCCGGAAAGATAGAGAACGATGAAATTACCTATAATGATACAAGAGAAATCTTTAAAAATGGTAAAGTTGTGAGCTATACAGGAAGTCCACGTGCTCTGTTTGAACAGCATAATCAGAAACTTTGCTATGAGTTTCTCAAAGAGAAAATAGTAGCAAGGAAGCCTTTGAGTGTGAATCTAGTAAAAGAAATACACAGAGTTCTGACTGGGGGAACGTATGATGAACGCAGATATATCGTAAATGAGGAACGCCCCGGCGAGTTTAAAAAGCATGATTATGTGACTGGCGTAAATGAAGTTGGTTCTGCCGCCCAAAATGTGGAGGGTGAATTGTCAGAGCTGATTGATGAAGTAAGTGAATACGGGGGCAAGGATGTTTTGAAAGCTTCTGCCTATCTTCATGCCAGATTTGAGTATATCCATCCCTTCGCAGATGGTAACGGGCGTGTTGGTAGAACACTTATGAATTATTATCTTATGATACGGAATCATCCTCCACTAATCGTCTATGACGAGGATAAGCGGATGTACTTTGAGTGTCTGCAAAAGTTTGATGAATCTGAGGAATTAAATCCACTTTATGAGTTTCTTAAATATGAAACAGAAAAAACATGGGAAAGAACAATGGCTCTCGCTGATAACATGAAATTGGAACGCAAAGGCTTGTCAGATTTTATTGAGTAAAGATTTCTCTAGATTTATCTGTTGAATTTTTGTTTGATCAAAAAATATATACACTGTATAATAAGAACTCTTATTTACTTTAAAATGTGAGGCAACACGCATGCCCTCAATAAAAGACCTAGAAAGGTAGTATTAATACTCAATTTTAGCAATTTGCAAAGTAACACAAAATGCATATACTGATCCAGAAAAGTTTGCAGTCTTATAAGATAGGGAGTGTTTAAATGATAGCTGATTATAATCTAGCAGAAAAATCAAAAGAACAGTTAGTGGAGTTAATAAATAAACTTCTTATTAGATTACCAGAGAAAGAACGTATAGAATTTATCTCGCGCTGGATAAGCCCTCAAGCTGCACTTAGCGAGGTTTGTGCAGGAGATAGTAATAATTTTATAGTGAGGGTTGAAAGGTTTTGTAGGGATTGCTTAGATAAAAAATACTATGTAGAGCCAGACTGTGAAGATTATTATACAGATTATGATGACATGTTAGATTATTCTTCTTCGAAATGGGCAGAAGAGTTCGAACAGCTTTATAAATTGGCGGTAATGTTTTCGAGAAACAGTGAGTTTGAAGTATCCCTTAAGACCTTTGATATGCTGTTTAATTGCCTGCAAGAGTCTGAGGGTGATGAGGAAATTCTTGGTACAACAGACCCATTAGTATATATAGATGTTAATTGGGATTTAGTATTTGAAGAATATTATAGATCTATTGCGGGTTATTTAACAGATAAAAGGCAGTCAGTATTTAAAGCTGTAGAAGTATGGATGTGTGGTGGAAATAAACATTCCGAAAGTATATTTAACTACTTTACAGATCTTAATCTTATCGAGGAAGCTATCAGATATAAAATAAATGAATGCTCAGAATGTTGGACAATGCAGCATGAATTATATGAGCTCCTAAAAAGCTTTTATATAAAACAGAATAAAGTTTTTGATGAAATAGTAATGCCAGAAAGTATGTTATGCTATAGTAAAAATTTCACATATGATGTAGTGCAGGGCTATATAAAGCATCACAAATGGAGCACTGCTGTTGAAATTATTCTTCCTGCTTTAAAGGGGATTGATAATGAACGCATACTGGAGGCTCTTAATATTAGTCTGATAAGCTGCTATGAGGAGTTAAAACAATATGACAAGGGGTTGGATGTTGCAACTAGTCTTTTTAAGAAATATCCTAATAAACATGATTACTACTTGAAGGCTAGGAGACTTGCCGACAATATAAAGCGGCTAGATTATTTTGTAAAGGAAATGACTGCATTTGCTAAGACTTGTGATGGATACTACTCTACCGAAATACTTTTAAGAATACTATCCTCTGAAGGTTGTATAAATGATATGATTAAATCTGCCTTAACACCTGATGGATATAGAAGGCACGATTATATGAAATATACCTTTAAGTCACTAATCTACAGAGCACTAAGAGGCAAGGACAGAGAAAATATTCCAGTAGTGCTAAAGGAGCTGATAGGTGGATTAGAACATGATAAAATTTCTGGAATAGCGGATATGGTGGATGGCTTTCAATACTTAGAAAGTGAAAGCTATTTATTGCAAAGTGCTATTAATATTCTAAAGGATATAATACAGTTCCATATAGATGCTGCTAAGAGGACAAGGTATGCAAGAGCAGCTTATTACTGCTCTCTGGTACAGGGAATTTATATATATCTGAATGAACAGGATGAGTTTGAACATTATTATGGTACTATAATATCAGGAAATACTAGAAAACCAGCTTTAAGAGATGAGATGAGGAAGGTAATTTCCACTAGTGATGCAATTTAGTACTTCTTTTATAAAATTATATTCATGGAGAGTTTGTATATGGGAAAGAACGAAAAACATAAAAATGACACTGAAATATGGACAGAGGAAGAATATGAAGAGTATTTAAAAGGCTCATATGGTCTCAAGTTTATAGCTGGCTATACTGAAGGCGGGATGCCCTTTGGGTTGCCAGTAGAAAATGATGATGATAACGAAGTATATAAAGAATATAGAACAGATAAATCCAGTGACACTAATGAAGAGTTACCGTTTTAAAATATGGAGGAATAATTAATAATGATAGAACCATCAAAAGTGAAAGAAGCCTTTAAAAAGGTAGAAGACGAAAACTATTCATTTAGAGCGTTTTTGAAGAGTCATGCTGATATTGACGAATTAGATGAGCAATTTTTAGAACTGCATAATGAATTGTTTGTAAACTACGATTGCAGTAAATGTAGAAATTGTTGTACGGAGTATTCAGCGAGCTTTGAGGAACAGGAATTAGCTCCTGTTGCTACTTATCTTAAGATGACTGAAAAAGAATTTAGAGAAAAGTATATTAAAGAGGATATCGGTGAGTATCAGCTTAAGAAAAGGCCATGTTGCTTTTTAAAGGATAATGGACAATGTGAAATCGAATCATATAAGCCAATAAGCTGTAAAGAGTATCCTTTTACAAATAGGACGGAAAGATTGCTTAGTCTGTTAAGTATTATTGAATCAGCAAGCATATGCCCAGTTGTATTTGAAATGATAGAAAGATTGAAGAAGGAGTATCAGTTTAAGAGGAGAAAAAAATACTAAGGCAGGATGGAAATCATCCTAAGCCGATAAAAAAAGAAAAATTCATCAATTAAGGCTAAGTTAGAGGTCAATTAACGACTATCAACTTAGCCTTTTTATATCAGCTAATATAGGAGGTTTGCTATGAATAATAGAAAAATGATTGTTATACCTGCACTATCTAAATTTGAAAACTCACTTAGAATACACGGTAGGAAAATTAAAGCAGCGATATTTATACCAAATAAAACAGTTCATCTGAACTCATTTTTACTCCAGTCATCATTATGTCGGTTAAAGTTTCTTGACATCATTGGACAGTATAATGAAAAAGGATTTCAAAGAGGAGTCAATGGAATAAAGAGATTGCATGATATGTGTAGTAAAGGACAGATAGATATGGTTATCTGTTATTCAAATGAAAACGTATTAGATTATGAAAATAGTTTAGATAATGAGGATAATTCCATAAAAAAATATGGCACTGCTTTTTATTGCATTAAAGATTGTATTATCATAAAGGATAATGAGATTATTTCTTTGTCGTAAGCTGTCAGACTGTTATTCTTGCTTTCTATCACTCGTTGTGTTATTATCGTGTTAGAAGTGATAGTAACTGATAGAAGGAGCGGTATTATGATGTTGTACGAAAGTGAAACAGTTGAGTTAAAAGAACTTTACACCTCTGACTTAAAGAAAGAAATTATTGCCTTTGCAAATACGAACGGTGGGACAATCTATATTGGTGTACAAGACAGTGGGGGAATTATTGGTCTTGATAATGCCGACTTTATAATGCAACAGATATCAAATTCGTTAAGAGATAGTATTCGTCCTGATGTTTCTATGTTTACCAATATAGAGTTGATGAAAGAAGATAGTAAGTTTTTTATTAAACTAACTGTCAGCCAAGGCACAAAAAAGCCGTATTACCTATCAGATAAAGGACTGAAACCAACAGGCGTATATGTTAGGAGTGGAACGACATCTGCACCAGCATCAGAAGATGCAATTCGCATGATGATAAAAATGACAGATGGTGATTCATTTGAGGAAAACCGTTCTCTGATTCAAGAGTTGACTTTTAATGCATTAAATGACGAACTACAAAAAAGAAGATTAGAATTTACAGAAGTTCAAATGAAAAATTTGGGGATTCTTTCTTCTGATAATATTTACACAAATATGGGGCTGCTTGTTTCAGACCAATGCAAACATTCTATCAAATTTGCAATTTTCCAAGGCGCAGATAAGTTGGTGTTTAAAGATAGAAAAGAGCTTGTTGGTTCTCTTTTTGCTCAGCTTACAGATGCCTATAAAACCATTGATTTTTATAACGGAACAAAAGCGACTTTCCATGATTTGCTACGAACAGATGAAAGAGATTACCCGGAAAATGCGGTTCGTGAAGCATTACTCAACGCAATAGTTCACAGGGATTATTCCTTTAGTGGAAGCACGTTTATAAACCTCTATTCTGACCGATTAGAGATTATCTCGTTAGGCGGACTGGTATCTGGATTATCATTAGAAGCAGCAATGCTCGGAGCATCACAAACGAGAAATGAAAAACTTGCAAGTCTATTTTATAGAATGAAATTAATTGAGGCATATGGAACAGGCATTAGCAAGATAATCAGTTGTTACAAGGGCTTACCTGTCCAACCTAAGTTTGAGAATGTAGAAGGTGCATTTCGAGTAACTTTGCCTAACATACATGCACAAGAATTAAGCGCAGAAGATGAAAAGTATTTACCGATACTCAGATTATTTGAAACGCAAAAAGAAATCACTCGCGGCGATGTTGAAGAAGCCCTCGGGGCAGGTACAACCCATGCAATTAATACGCTCAAGGAAATGCTGGATAAAGAGCTAATTAAAAAGGTTGGTAACGGTAGATTGACGAGGTATGTGATGAAGTGAACAGAGGAACATAAAAAATTTAAAAAACTATTAACAAATAGATTTTCTAAAATATTATTTATGTAATACCTTCAACCAACCCTTGAAGCGATAATAATGATGACATAATAATTATGCAACATTATGCAATTTAGATGCGTGCAAGAGTGAATAAAGGCAAGAAAAGTGCATAAATATACACAGAAAGTGCATAAAACTGGTGGATATGTTTGCGTGGACGGGGCACGTAGAAGCGATAATTCTGATGACAAGATGTGGTTCGGAGGATAAAAAGTAGGGTTTGACCACAAGATGTTGTGGTTTGAAAGCAATTTTGGGGCGAAAATTGAGCGAAAAAATGCTCGTTTTTGAGGCTGAAAAAAGGGCGAAAATATAGATGACATAGGGGAAAATGCTATTCCAGACGTTAAAATTATAGAACAAATATAAAAAGAAAATTCGTGTTTGTTTGAATGCGAATTAGATGTCTGTAAATTTATTATGTGGCACATAAGGTATGATTAAAATTAATATTATTATATTTAAATTGGTGGCGATAAATAATGAAAAAATTAAGAAAAATTATTGTTGATGGACAAGAATATAAATGGAAATACAAGTATGATGACTATGACTACTGCTTTCCAACATATTTATTAATTTTGCCTCAATTTGATAGAAAGAGTGAAATAAAAATTATATTTAATAAACTCCTTCCACCATTAAACATTACAACGCTGAATACAGGAGTGAAGGCAATAAGATATGGTAGTGAAGTCATGATTAACCTGAATCAGCCAGGATTTACTGTAGAGTTGCTACGACACCTTTTAAATAATGATATCGATTTTTCAAAACAAAAGCGATATATTTTTGAAAATGGTGAGGAATTATTAAATAAGTTAGGTTATGAATTTGATTTAGATTAATTCTGTTACTATTAATTCGCATTATTTATATTATGCATCGTTATGAAGAAGTAATTTAACTATTTAGGCAACTTCTTCTTTATAATATTTTGATAGTTTGGGGGAAGTTCATAACTTTCAAGATGTTCAAATTTTTTAACCTTAACCCCATCTATATCTATATTAAAAGTAATCCTGTCACGTCCAACACTTAAATGAGGACCAACATATGGTTGCACTTCTAGAACTATTGTAAACGAATAATTTAATTGAGGAGTCTTTTCGATTTTAATAAAGTTGTATGAATAAGGTGCTTCGCTAGGCAGAAATGTCATATAT
>JAEWZA010000016.1 GCA_023395575.1 Bacillota bacterium | reverse complement strand
ATAATGTACCTAAGTGTCCAGGTATGAAATATAAGCATTATTCTCCAAGGGCCCATGTGACTCTTGTTAGAAGCAGGAATATGGACAATCAAGTAAAAAAAATACTTGATTTGGCAAAAATTAAAAGGGATGAGGGCAAAAAGGTTGGAGTTTGTGCTACCGACAAAACAATTAGTAGATACGAGGGATATGAAGTTATATCTATGGGTAATAGAGACAAGCCTGAAACTATTGCAGCAAATTTATTTTCCATTTTGCGCGAATTTGATGACAGGGGGATTGAAGTCATTTTAGCGGAAACGGTTGATGAGGCTGGTGTGGGGCTGGCTATAATGAATAGGATGATAAAGGCTGCAGGATATGATATTATTCAGGCAGACTAAAGGGGTCAAGCTGCTCAGTTCAATTGGAATTACCGATGAACATCTACCAGAAGTTGAGTTTTGGAGGCCATTATGAATAAAGTTAAAAAAGGTATAAATATTATTTTCGTATGTACAGGAAATACCTGTAGAAGTTGTATGGCAGAGGGGATTTTTAGAGCTGTAGCAAGTGTAGAGGAAAAAGAATCGGATTTTAGAGCTATATCAAGGGGATTACATGCTCTTGATGGAGACTCTGCATCAGAACATTCAATAAATGCCCTTAAGAATTTGTGGGATATTGATATTTCCCTTCATAAGTCAAAAATGCTAAATTTTCAAGAGGTTTTGCAGGGTGATCTCTTGTTAACAATGACAAGAGCACATAGAGACATTATAAAGGCTAAATTTCCAGATATGGGCTTCAAAATATTTACCTTGAAGGAATACGCTTACCCGAATATTGATAAAGACAGCTATTCTCTTGACATAAGTGACCCCTATGGGTTGCAGTATTCAATATATGAGAGCTGTGCAAAAGAAATATATGAATGTGTAAAACTCATAATAAAAAAATTTGATTAAACATTTTTATACTATATTTTTTTGACATGTAATAGTTTATACTATAAAATAAATAAAGATGTTTGAATCAGAGATCTATTTATTTAGGGCTGCACAATTATAATGGGAGAGTAAATTAAGACTAAATTTAGAAGTTTAATCAAGACACTATATCTATTATTTTTGGAGGAATTATGATTGCAATAGGGAGCGACCATGCAGGGTATTTATTAAAAGCAGACATAATAAAGTTTTTAGAAGGAAAAGGACTTCAGGTTAAGGATTTTGGTACAAATACCTGTAATTCAGTTGATTATCCGGACTTTGGACAGGCGGTAGCTGAGGCAGTTAGTAGCAAAGAGTGTGAAAAGGGTATTTTAATATGTGGTACAGGAATAGGGATATCCATTTCAGCTAACAAGGTTCCGGGAATAAGGGCTGCGCTTTGTACAGATAGCTATATGGCAAGAATGAGCAGAGAACATAATGATGCAAACATATTAGCAATAGGTGAAAGAGTTGTAGGTCCGGGGGTTGCTTTTGATATCATTGAAACTTGGCTAAACACTGAGTTTTTAGGTGGAAGGCATGGAGATAGAGTAAATAAAATTTCAAATATTGAAAAAAAATATATAGCAAAGTGAGGAATTTAAAATGGAAAACGTATTTATATTTGATCACCCATTGATTCAGCACAAAATATCACTATTAAGGGATAAAAACACTGATACAAAGGAATTTAGGGAGCTTGTTTCTGAAATAGCAATGCTTATGGGCTATGAGGTTACAAGAAATATGCCATTAAAAGAAGTTGAAATTGAAACTCCTGTAGGAATAGCAAAAACAAAAGTTATATCAGGAAAGAAGTTAGGCATAGTACCAATTTTAAGAGCTGGTTTAGGAATGGTTGATGGTATGTTGAATTTATTGCCTATGGCAAAGGTAGGGCATATAGGTCTATATAGAGACCCTGAAACACTACAGCCTGTTGAATATTATTGTAAGCTACCAGTAGATGTTGAGGAAAGAGAAATAGTTGTTCTTGACCCTATGCTTGCTACAGGTGGATCAGCATCAGCTGCTATTCAGTTTATAAAAAACAGAGGCGTAAAAAACATTAAATTAATGTGTCTTATAGCAGCAAAATCTGGTATTGATAGATTGCACACTGATCATCCTGATGTTTCTATATATTGTGCAGCAGTAGATGAGAAATTAAATGATCATGCATACATTATTCCAGGACTGGGTGATGCAGGCGATAGATTATTTGGAACTAAATAAAACTCGAAAATAAGTTTGTACAATCTTGTTGGGTTTTCGAGCACCACCACCACAAGTGGTTCTTGATGGTGTATTGAAATGGATCCACCAAAAATATAGAGTGGATCCATGCTGTGAAATTTGTTAGGCTTTGAGAGGTATGTATTTGTTAACCAAAAAACTGAAAAAATTGTGAGGGAACTTATGAGACCAACTTGGGATGAGTATTTTATGCAGATTGTTGAGCTTATAAAAACTAGATCTACTTGCCTTAGAAGACAAGTGGGAGCTGTTATTGTTAAGGACAAAAGAATCCTTGCAACAGGGTATAATGGTGCTCCTGTAGGTTGCCAACACTGTTCAGAAATAGGCTGCTTGAGAGAAAAGCTAAATGTACCATCAGGACAGAGACATGAGCTTTGCAGAGCTATACACGCTGAGCAAAATGCAATTGTACAGGCTGCATATAGCGGAACAAGTGTAAAGGATGCAACCCTTTATGTAACTAATCAGCCCTGTGTACTTTGTGCGAAACTGGCTATTAATGCAGGCATTACTAGAATAGTATTTAGTGGAGAATACCCTGACGAGTTGGCGATGACGCTTCTTAACGAAGCTGGCATAGAAGTAGTTAATTATAAAGACCACTAGTAGTTGCTTAAAAAGCTCCAAGAAAAGCTTTATATGGGCATAGTGATTTTTTGGACAGAGAGAGCTGAACCCAATATGCGTGTGAGTTATTATAGTCCAATCCGGTATTATTTATTATGGGACTGCGATTAAGCTAGTGACTCAAAAGCTCGGATACTTGCTGCCTCAAAACCAAAGCGGTATTCGCTATTTATAAAAGAAGGGGATATTTTCTTACCCCGTCCCGTTATATTCAGAGGGAGTATATTACCTCCCTCTATTTTGATGCTTAGATAAATTGTAGTGTACATACAACTTTAACGCTATTTCCTATTTAAAATATAGAATAGACATATTTTAAATCACCACTTAATTAAAATTGAGATTTCACATTTTAAATACAAATTAGTATAAGAATTTTCAAGAACAAGAAGGTGTATAAATTAAATGACCAGTGTATATGAATATTTTATTTCTTTTATTCTTGCATTCATTGTTGCATTCTCAGCAACGCCTATTGCTAAAAGTATTGCTTTTAAATTAGGAGCTGTAGACATTCCAAAGGATAATCGTAGAATGCACAAGCAACCCATTGCCAGATTAGGTGGTTTAGCAATAATTGCCGGATTTTTTATTTCATTACTTTTCAGTATTATTAGTTCAAATCTTTTCCATATGGGGACTTCTATTAATTTTGACCTAAGATTTGTTGGAATGGTAACTGGAAGCATGATAATTGTTGTTATGGGTGTTATTGATGATATAAAGGCACTTAGTGCAAAGCTGAAATTTCCGATACAGGTTGTTGCAGCAGTTGTAATAGCAGTAACTGGTACGAGAATTGAATTTATCACAAACCCTTTTTCAATTGTAGGACGTTCTGAATTGCAACCCTGGAGTTCATATCTTATAACTATAATATGGATAGTAGGTATTACAAATGCAATAAACTTTATAGATGGATTGGATGGATTGGCAGCAGGTGTTTCTTCAATAGCATTGATGTCCCTTTTCTTTGTGTCAGTTATAAGACCCGATCCTGACATAGGTACTGCAGTATTGGCTGCTATGCTAGCTGGAGCTACATTAGGCTTTTTGCCCTATAATTTTAATCCTGCAAAAATATTTATGGGTGATACAGGTGCTACATTTCTGGGATTTATTCTTGGAACAATTTCCATACAGGGGACATACAAGCAATATACGGCAATAGCAGTAGCAGTTCCTTTACTTGTACTTGCATTACCTCTGTTCGATACAGCCTTTGCTATATTGCGAAGAATTGCCAGCGGTAAGTCACCAATGGCGGCTGATAGAGGTCATCTGCACCATCGACTTATAGATGTAGGTCTTACACAAAAGCAGTCTGTTGCAGTTATATATGTGGCAAGTGCAGCATTGGGATTGTGTGCAGTTGTACTTGATTATAAGGGTCCAATTAGTGCAATAATATTAGTAGTAGCAGTTGCTATATTTGTAATAGGCGGTTCAATGTATATGACAGAGATGAATGCTAATAAAAACAAAGAGTGTCATAGCTTGCAAAATCCTTGCAGAATGGCTGTAATTGGAGGTAGAAAGTTGGAGAGACTTAAGGTAATGACAATTTTCGGAACCAGACCGGATGCGGTGAAAATGGCTCCACTTGTAAAAGAGCTTGAAAAGTGCGAAATTATTGATTCTGTAGTTTGTGTGACAGGTCAGCATAGAGAAATGCTTGATCAGGTACTTAATATATTTGAAATTACACCGGGACACGACTTAAACATAATGAAGAGCAGACAAACATTAACAGGAATCACTACAAGAGCACTTGAGGGATTAGATGAAGTATTAGAGAAGGAAAAGCCAGATATTGTTCTGGTTCACGGGGATACAACTACCTGCTTTGTTAGTAGTCTTGCAGCTTTTTACAAGCAAATTGCAATTGGACATGTAGAAGCAGGTTTGAGAACATTTGATAAATATTCCCCTTATCCTGAGGAAATGAATAGGAAGCTTACTGGTTCAATGGCAGATATTCATTTGGCTCCTACAGATACAAATAAAGCAAATCTAATAAGAGAAGGAATTGACGAGAATGCTATATATGTTACAGGCAATACAGTAAATGATGCGTTAAAGACAACAGTGAAGGATAATTATATATTTGATTGTGAACGACTTAGAGATATTGATTATAATAATAAGAGAGTTATAGCTGTTACGGCTCATAGAAGAGAAAATTTAGGTGAACCATTGCGAAATATATGCCGTGCTTTGGCTACGTTAGTTAACAATTATGAGGATGTAGAAATTGTTTATGCAGTACATCTAAATCCGGTTGTTCAGGAAACAGCACGTGAAATTCTTGGTGATAAAGAAAGAGTTCATTTGATACCGCCACTAGACGTACAAGATATGCACAATTTAATGGCAAGGTCATATATGATAATGACTGATTCTGGAGGAATTCAGGAAGAGGCACCTACGCTTGGGAAGCCTGTGCTTGTGCTAAGAAAAGAAACTGAAAGACCAGAGGCAGTAAAGGCTGGAACAGTTAGGCTTGCAGGAACTGTGGAACATGAAATTGTTGAGCATGCTACAAAGCTATTAGAGGATAAAGAGGACTATGAGAGAATGGCAAAATCAGTGAATCCATACGGAGATGGACATGCTTCAGAAAGAATTGTACAGGCGCTATTGTTCCATTTTGGAATTACTGATGTGAAGCCAGAGGAATTTAGTGTTTAAATGAAATTAAATTATACAAAAAATATTTAACTTAACTTTCGCACATAAAGCTATAAGTGCAGGAAAATCATCAATGATTTGTTGCCAAAACAGTTGCTCTATAATTTCAAGTACGAAAGCTGAATATTTTAATTTAATACTATGTTTACAAGTAACAAAACTGCTACTATTTAGAATGCTAATTCTATTTATAGCAGTTTTTTTCTCTTTGTAGATTAAATTTACACGTTATTAAGTAACTGAATAACAGAGCCATTTATCTAAGTTGTGTCGTGTACAAGTATAAGCTAGGGATAACAATATAGTACTGGCTTATTGATACTTCCGTACAAACTTACCTAAATGGAAGCAAAATATTTACTAAGTTTGTGCAGATATATTTTGTGTTGGAAAGTTGAGTAAAATAAATTCAGCCTTAAATCCATACTATCTATAATAGTGTAAGATTTAAGGCTGATAAATTTACTTATATATTTAATAAAAAGTAGTTGCTAGCTTACAGAGTTCTTATTTACTAGTTTCGTTTACGATAATGTTGTCATCTGAACCAGCTTCTCCTGAACTGAAGGAGTCTCTTAAAATAACTATATCGACTCTTCTGTTTTTTGCTCTGTTTGCATCAGAATCGTTAGGCACTAGAGGCATAGTATCTCCATAACCAACAGGTGATACTAGATTTGCCTTAAGACCAACTTCATCTACTAACAATTTTAGGACATTTATTGCTCTACTACTTGATAATTCCCAGTTAGAAGGGAATCTCACACTGTTTATAGGTACATTGTCCGTATGTCCTTCAATACGGATATGTTTATTTGGCATTTTGCTTAAGATAGATTTACCTATAGATCGTATTCTTTCTTTAGCATCTTTCTCAAGTTCGGAACTTCCAGATTTGAAAGCAAAGCTTGCATCAATAGACATTTTAATACCTCTCTCTGTCATTTGAACACTAACATCGCCTTCCATTCCTCCAGTTTTAATTATGCCGGATATTGCATCTTCTGCAGCTTCATACTGACTATCCTCCATGGTTGAAGGTATAACAGGTGATGGCATTGTAGCAGGAAAATTAATAAGAGAGTTTCCTGATGCGCCGCCTGAAACTAGAGAGGGTGGTGAACCATTACCAAAAGCTGCACCAAGAGATTGGGAAAGCTGTTGGAACTTCTGAGTATCTACCTGACTATAAGCAAATAATATAATAAAAAGTATAAGTAATAGATTCATCAAGTCGGCATATGTTAAAAGATAACGTTCAGAGTTATCTTTTATTACCTTATTTTTTGCCATGTCTATGCTTCAACTCCTTCTTCAGCAGTAGCTTCGCCCTTCTTCTTTCCTCCATTTAATTTTTCCATGAGATTTAAGTTCAATTTCTCCTTAATAATACGTGGGTTTTCACCAGCTTGTATTGACAGAAGACCTTCGATAATTATTTCATTAATCATAGTCTCACGTTCAGCTTTTACTTTTATTTTGTTACCAAATGGTAACCATAAAAGATTGGCAGTTGCAATACCGTAAAAGGTTGCAACGAAAGCAGCTGCTATTTTAGGACCAAGACCTAATGGATCACTAAGATCTTTCAGAATATTTAACATACCCATAACTGTACCGCAAACTCCCATTGCAGGCCATGTACCACCCATTGCTTCAAAAATCTTTGCTGCTGACTCATAAATTTCTTCTTGAAGAGAGGTTTCTCTGGCTAGGATGTCTTTAATAACTTCTGTTTCGATACCATCTACAACTAATGCAAGTCCTTTTCGTATTAAATCATTTTTATTAGTTTGTGCATCTTGTTCTAGACTGAGTAAGCCATCCTTTCTGGCTTTTTCAGAAAGATCTGCTAGTTCATTAATTATATCTATCTCATTGTATTCTTTTTGTGTAAATATCATACTAAATGTAGACATAAGCTTCTTCCACTCTGACAAAGGAAAGGCCACTATGGTAGCACCTAAACCTCCTAAGAATACAATAAGAAAAGCTGCTGGGTTCCATAAGCTTTTAAGCATAGAAAAATCAAAATGTCCTTCTTCCAAATAGCCTACTATAACGCCGCCAAAGCCGACAATCAAACCAATAATACTTGTAATATCCATAAGTATCCACTCCTGAAAGTAAAATTTCTTTTGTGCAAAAATAATAATAGCAATACAAAAAGCTTCATAAGCATTAAATAATTTTCCGACAAATGCTGTGCTGGTGTTGCGATATTCGACATACAATGAAAAATAATGTCGAATAGTAGAATTTACTTTCGTAAAAAATAATAATTAATATTGCTTTAGTAAATTCTGTGTGCTATTATTAAAAATAATTTAATGGTATCCACTTTATGCCAGCTTAACATGCATATAAA
>JAEWZA010000050.1 GCA_023395575.1 Bacillota bacterium | reverse complement strand
GATATTGATAATGCTACCACACCTGATATTATTAGTCTTTAATAAGTATATTCAACTGCGAAGTTTGAGTTATTAATATAAATAAGTGGCAGCTAGCAGCTACCACCTATTTTAGTAAATTTATTTTATTATTGCTTTTACAGCTATTTTCCTTTGCTTTGTCCTTTTGGGTTCTGGTTTTGTTTTGGTGGATTTTTATCTTTTAACTTTTCGTCTTTTGGCTTATCCTTTTTGTCTTTTGGCTTATCTTCTTTATCTTTTTTATCTTTCTTATCCTTCTTATCCTTCTTATCTTTTTTATCCTTAATCTTTTCAAATACAGCAGTTATAGTTACATTAGCTGCCGGCATTATAAAGCTATTGGAATTAATAACTGTTACATTTTTACCGTCTGTATACTTAAGTGAACCTGCTTTAAGCTGCATACCTTTATCAGGTGTAACCTTAAGTTCTATTTTAGTTCCCTCTTTTGCAGATGCTGGAGTAGCTGTGATGCATCCACCTTTAACTTTTTTGCAGGTTACAGTATACTCTGTTTCCGGAACAATACTTTGAACAAATTGTACATTATCCATATACATTCTGCCAGCATAGTCACTCTCTACATCGGCAACAACAATTGTAATATCACGTAAAAAAGTATCTGCTTCGATAACCTTGTTGTCATTTATGTTATTCAAGTCAAAGAAAACTTTGTAATGATAAAGTCCCTCTGTAGTTTTATTAGTGGCATCTAGTTTTGTCAAATCAATGTTAAAGTTTTCCTTCGCTTGTGCCCAGAATCCAAGACTTGGCGGTGCAAATGCCAAATTTATTGAAAGAGTTCCCTTTGTTGCATTTTGAGGTGCTAAATAAAAATCTAAAGTTAAATATTGATTGTTTCCACGAGTTGTATTTATACCACCAAGCATAATACGTGGAGCAGATGCCCATCCGTCTGAAGGCTTTTCTTCGGGATAAGCTACTTCCCAAGATATAGCTTTTGATTGGTTAGCTTGTTCAATTGTTAATGCACCTTTTACGCCTGAGCCAGCATCCCAATTCCAACCTTGTCGAGTGTCATTTTCAAAGTCTGATGGAAGCGTAGCAGTTCCTAAATCAGCATGTACTATAGGTTCTTCAATAATAGCTCTATCCCCAGAAATAGATATATTGTCTAAATACACCACATCAGTATTTGATGCACCCACAAATAAAATAATATTGGTCATTATGCTATTTGCAGTATCCTTTGATATAGCCTCTAAGTTTGGTGAATCATCTGTTGATATTGATAAGACTGCCTTATATGTACCGTCCTGCTGTAATGCAAAATCAGTTGGTGTTACTTGTACCGCACGTATTGGATTAGCCCAACCATTTGTGCTGCTTTGAGGAATAGCTGCAATTGAAACTTCAGCAGGTGTTGTAACTATTACATCCATACTCAGAGTTTTTGTTCCAAAAATATCAGGTCTCTGAGAGGAGTTATCTGCAGAAAGTCTGACATTTGCCCAATAGTTACCATCAGATATATCACTGCTGTTATTGAGCCCCTCAATTTTAAGAGCGTTGTTCTCATTGCTAATATTTATTGCTGGAGATTTAACAGGACTGTCACCATTTATTCCAAAGCCTTGTGTTGTTCCATCATTGAAATCCCATATAGTTGTCGTAAATTCCTCTTTTGGAGTTCTGTCAATAGGCTCATAAGGTATTCCCTTTATTCGGCTGCGTACATATTCCCCAGAAATACTTAATTCCTTTGCATCCCAGACCTTATCATCCCCTGGATTTAGGTCTGTAGCGACTGTTTTACCTGTTTGATAAGGAGTAAATGTACCTGATACCTCATTTTTATTTGTCAAGGACCAGTTACACCAGCTTATGTTATTCGCATTTAAAAATTCCAGCCACTCATCTGCTTCATTAAGGTATGGTCCACCATCACCACTTGCCTGGCTTGTTCCCCATTCAGTAGCAAATACTGCAACGCCATTTTCTAACGCATACCTCACATTACTCATAACATTGCCTCTGTCAATACTGTCGTTAGATACTTTATGAGTTCCAGTATAAAAATGTGCAGAGTACATTATATTGTCTTCAGAATCTATAATTGGGTTATTTGCTGCCAAATCAGGTCTCTGACTCCAACAAGGGCTTCCAACAATTATAATATTTTTGTTACCTTTATCACGAAGCATTTTTATAATAGGCTCTGCATAGGACTTAACAACAGCCCATCCATTTGCATCATTTGTTACACCAGGACTACCTGAATTAGGTTCATTAGCCAACTCATAAATGATATGTGGATTATTTGGGTATGCATCTGAAATTTCCTCAAAGAAATCCATAGCTCCGGAATATATTTCTGCATTAGGATCTCCAGGAGTAAGTACATGCCAATCTACAATAACATACATATCATTTGCTATTGCAAGATTAATTCCATCATATACTCTTTGCTTAATTACTTCAGGGTTACTAGCATATCCTTGCTCAGCTACATACATAGCCAGACGAATTACATTTGAACCCCAATCATTAGAAAGTGCTGAAAAAGCATTGTCATTAAGAATTTCAGGATACCATTGCAATCCATGGGTACTCATACCTCTTAATTGGATAGGATCTCCATTCTGATCACAAAGAGTTTTTACATCCCCTTTAGTTAGAATCTGCAATGCTCCACCAGCCTGTGCATGTTTAGTGGCAGTGTCAAAAACCAAGTGGGAATACACTGCTTCCATTTGACCTACTGCACCAACCTGAGCAGGAAAAATAGTTGCCAATAGTGAAAATGCTACTATTAACGAGAGAATACGTGCTGAAATTTTATTTTTCATTTTGCACCTCCAAAAAAATTATTATTTCAACCTTATTCTAACATTATAGTAACAATTGTACAATTATTTTATTAATTATTTAAATAATTTGTATATTTTTAACTAATTTTCATTTATTTTTGGTTTTCTATTTATACCAACCTGTTGTATCAGATTTGCAACTAACCCTGTCCAGCCAGTTTGATGACTTGCACCCAAACCAGCTCCATTTTCTCCATGGAAATATTCAAAAAATAAAATCAACTCTTTCCAATCTTCTCTTTCAAAAAGCTCCTGCTTTCCGTATACAGGTCTTCTCCCTTCTGCATCCTTTTTGAATATCGCTATTAGTCTATTAGCTATATCATCAGCAATTTCGTAGAGATTATAGGTTATACTATTACCACTTTGAGAATCCTTATATTCAATAACTCCTCCAAGATAATCTCCATACCTTTGTAAAGCCTCAATTAGCAGATAGTTTATAGGAAACCATATAGGCCCTCTCCAATTTGAATTTCCCCCCATAATTTTTTCAACGTTGGATTCAGCCGGTTCATAGAATATGTTTTTGCCATACCAATTATAATTGCAATCCTTTGATAAAGAGCGGATACCATATTGACTGAGAAACTTGTCTTTATCCAATAGTTTCTTTAGAATTTTTGGTAGCTTATCTTCATCCACAACTGCCAAATAGCATTCAAAAGTAGAGACCCCTTCCTCTTCCTCTCTATTAATTCTATTTATATTGATATTTTCATTTTTGTCAATTAAATAGGGCTTTTTCCTTTTATACCAATTCAAAGTGTCCTCAATGCTCACAAATGAGCTGGCATATCTATGCTTGCTGTCCATCCTCTGAGAAATATGTTCAATAGCAAATAAAGGTACTAACCCAACAGCCGAGCATACTCCTATTGAGCCAAATTCATTGGCATAATCACAGAAAAACTCTTCTTTTTCATTCCAAAAGCCATGATTTCCAATTTTGTTCATTGCATCACATATATATATGAAGTGCTGTAAGTACTTTCTCTGTATATCATGTTTTCCAAGCTCTCCTGCAATATTAATCATATCAAGACAGAACTTAGCCATCCAAGAGGTTCCGTCTGCTTCCACAATATCCTTGCCATTAGGGTCCTTGCTGACTATCCTTATATTGTCAAGCCCAAGGAAGCCACCACCAAACACATTATCATTCCCTTTTGATGGATCTACATTATTTATCCACCAAGTAAAGTTCATATTCAATTTATCCAAAATTCTTTCAAGGAAATCCTTATCCTCTATTCCGTAAATTGTTTTTTCCTGCTGATAGACCTTCCATGTAGCCCAAGCATGTACTGGAGGGTTAACATTGCAGAAATCCCACTCATAGGCTGGAATCTGCCCATTGGGGTGCATGAACCACTCCATGCACAGTAGCAGCAGCTGATGCTTTGCAAAATCAGGGTCAATTATTGCTAGGGTTACAGTATGGAAAGCCATGTCCCATGCAGCAAACCATGGATATTCCCATTTATCGGGCATTGACATAATATCATTTGAATACATATGCTTCCATTTCAGCATTTTTTCATCTTTCATATGCTCATCTGATGGAGGCAATTGAAATTCGTCTCCCTCCAGCCATCGCTCCACAATCAGATAATACAGCTGCTTGTTCCAAAGCATACCGGAAAATGCCTGTCTTTGAATATTAAATAAATCCTGCTCCTCCTCACTACCATTACTGTCATAAGGACTGATAGCATCATAGAATTCATTGGCTTCATACTTGCGCTTTGTAAATATTGAATCAAAATCTTCAAAAGGCTTGTTGATAATTTTATTTGATAATCTCAAGTTTATAGTACAGCTTTGTCCTGGATTAATAGCTAATTTGTAATGATAAGAAGCCTTTGTACCTTTTTCCTGCGGATTAATATAGTTATAAAGCACTTTCTGACTTTTATTTCCAATATACTTATTAATTAAATAGTTATTAATACCATTTTTAAAATATAGCTTCCCATCATTTGAGGTATGAAATGCTGCCTCATTATCAGTATTGTTTTCGGTAAATAGAATATCTTCGTAGTCACCCTGACTATACAGCCACATTGTAGAAACATTCGAAGAATTTTGTTTTTGCCTCTGAATTATTTCAATTGTATCTTTTATATTTTTTGATTTTATTATTACTTTCTCATATTGGTCTTCATTAAAGGACCAAGTGTTGCGAAAAAACGCCGTTGGAAGCAAGTGAAGGTTTTTTCTTTCATTACCGCAGTTTTTAGCAGTTATTTTTACTAAGATGTCCTCTACATCATTTTTAGCATACTCTATTGAAACATCAAAATATCTATTGTTTTCAAAGGCTCCAGTATGAGTAAGCTCAAACTCATAAGGCGTGATGCTATTTCTTTTATTATAGATTTCATCATAATTATAGTAATAAGGATATTTATAAATATATTTCATATATGAATGTGTAGGAGTGTTATCAGCATAAAAGTAATATTCTTTTACATCTTCTCCATGGATACCTTCTCCATTTGTAAGCCCATAAAGACGTTCTTTAATACAAGCATCTGCTCCGTTCCAAAGGGCTAATGAAAAGCATAGGAATTGATGGTCATCAGAAATACCTGCAATCCCATCCTCTCCCCACCTATAGGCACGACTTAAAGCTTGCTCTCTTGAAAATGCAGCCTTATTACCATTGTCTCCCCAAGAATTGTCTACTACATCATAATTTTCTCTGACTGTTCCCCATTGACGTTCACTAAGATAACAGCCCCACTTCCGCCAGTTCTTTCCCTCAGGATTGTCTATATCATTCAGATATGTTTTGTATTGGTTAATACGGATTCTTTCTTTTGTATTTAATATTTTTTCTCTTCTTGAAGAATAAAAACTATCAGAGCTTTTAGTATTCATAGTGTCTCCTTCTATTTTTATTAGTTATTTACTGCGGTGAAGCATTACTAATTCAAGCAATAATTTCGGTAACAAACCATTGATAAGTTTGAACACCGATAGATTTTGGAATGAGAAAGTTAAGTTATTGAATACATTAACTTCAATTCAAATTGTTCCCATATTTATTCTATATATTATTTTTTATAAGCTCAAGGGAATAGGAAATAATTAACTTTAGCTGAACATACGTTAAAGGAACAATTATTCAATTTGCTATAATTACAAGTAGATCATGTGGTATTCATTGCACAAAAATAAAGACCTCTCAAATATTTCAATTGAGAAGCCTTATATATCAGTAATTCAACTATGAAACTTTACTCCATTCTAATACTACAACAATTACTTGCCCCACTTTGCCAATGCATCAGCAAGTGCCGAATTAATTGGCTCTCCAGAATCTTGTTGCTTTAAGAATTGAGTTACTTCCTTTTTATTAACCTGCTCACCCTTACGTTGTTTAAAGGCATCCAGCTTTTCTCTGTAACCACACACACAATAGAAGGACTTTTTCTCGCCCTCTCCTCTTATTTCCATCTTCTTGTGGCACTCTGGGCACCTCGCATTGGATATAACGGTAACAGTTTTTCTGTGTCCGCACTCTCTATCAGGGCAAACCAACATTTTACCTTTCTTACCATTTACATCAAGCATGTATTTGCCACACTCAGGACACTTCTCTCTAGTTACATTATCATGTTTGAATTGCTCAGAATTGGCAATAACCGCTCCAACAAGCTTTGTAGCATAGTTCTTCATTTCACCTATAAATGTACTAGGGTTTACCTTTCCTTTGCTAATCATGGAAAGCTGCTGTTCCCATTTAGCTGTAAGCTCAGGAGATTTCAAATCGGTTGGAACCAGACCTATAAGCTGAATTCCTTTCGAAGTTGGATATATTTCCTTACCCCTTCTCTCAATGTAGAAGGTATTAAATAGCTTTTCTATGATATCAGCTCTTGTTGCTGGAGTTCCCAGTCCGCTTGTGCTCTCAAGGGTTTCCTTCAGTGCTTTGTTTTCTACAAACTTGCCTGGATGCTCCATAGCAGATAACAGGGTTGCTTCTGTATACCTTGCAGGAGGCTTAGTCTTTCCATTAACTGTTTTTGGAGAAACAATCTTTGCCTTCTGTCCCTTTTGTACCTCAGGCAAGGACTGATTATTGTCCTCTTCCTCATTTTCTTCCTCCATTTTTCCAAAGCCTTCATAAACAGCTTTCCAGCCCCAAGACTTTACAATTTTTCCCCGTGCGTTAAAGCTCTCTCCATTTATATTTAGCTTAATTGTGGTCTGCTCATATTCGAAGGCTGCACTTAATACTGCAATGAATCTTTTTACAATTAAGTCATATATATTTCTCTCTTCTGAGCTTAAAGCAGATAAATTCACAAACTGTTCTGTAGGAATAATTGCATGATGATCTGTTACCTTGCTGTTATCTACAAATCGGTTTGTCACGTTTATTCTGCTTTTTAAAATATTCTGTACAAGCTTAGCATATGGCCCAATCGCTATACTCTTTAGCCTTTCAGTCAGCGTTGGAACAATATCAGTTGTAATGTAACGAGAGTCTGTTCTAGGATATGTTACAAGCTTATGAGTCTCGTACAGCTTTTGCATAATATTTAAGGTTTGCTTTGCAGAATATGAGTATTTTCTATTTGCGTCCCTTTGTAATTCGGTCAAATCATAGGCTAGTGGAGAAAGCTCTTTCTTTAATTCCTTTTTAACCTCAACAATCTCACCCATTTGTCCAGTTATCTTTTTAATTACGCTGTCAGCCTGCTCCTTGCTGAAGGTTCTTGTTTGATTTGTTACCCTATCCTGCCATTGCACTGTAAACCCATTAAATTGAGCCTGTATACTCCAAAAATCTTTAGGCACAAATTTTCTTATTTCCTCTTCTCGTGCCACAATCATTGCAAGAGTTGGTGTTTGAACTCTTCCTGCTGACAACTGCGCATTGTGTTTACAGGTAAGTGCTCTTGTTACATTTAAGCCTACCAGCCAATCAGCTTCTGACCTGCTTTGAGCTGAATGAAAAAGATTGTCATAATCCTTTGCAGGCTTTAAGTTGGCAAACCCTTCTTTAATAGCCTTATCTGTCTGTGATGAAATCCACAAACGTTTAATAGGCTTTTTAAATCCCGATTTAATAATAATCCATCTTGCAACAAGTTCTCCTTCTCGCCCTGCATCAGTAGCTATTACAAGCTGGTCAACATCTGCTCTGTTTAAAAGCCCTTTCACAACACCAAACTGCTTTGAGGTTTGCTTTATAACAACAAGTTCCATCTTGTTAGGGAGCATTGGCAAATCTTCAAGATTCCATGACTTGTACTTATTTCCATAAGCCTCAGGGTCAGCAAGAGTTACTAAATGCCCTAAAGCCCATGTTACAATATATTTCGAACCCATTATATAACCGTTAGAATTCTGATTGCAATTAAGAACCTTGGCTAAATCTCTGGCTACAGATGGTTTTTCTGCTAAAACTAATATTTTTCCCATTAAAAATGATTCTCCTCTGAAATTTCAATTGTATTATTGCGATGTAGCTATTTTCACATGTATTACTTGATTCCAAAAAATTTATGCTAAGTATAGCATTAAATAAATAATATATTAATATTTAACTCAATTTTCCCACATAAAAAATCTAATGGTGTTCAGACTTTATGTGGGAAAGTTAACATTTATAACTGTATTCTATTTTACCATACTTATCCTTAATCTCACATAAAATAAAACTAATTTAGCTCGTTGTGCTAATTATTTTATATATCTTGCAAGCAAAATTATAATACTGACTTACTGATACTTCCGTACAAACTTATCTAAATGGATTACTTCCGTACAAACTTACTTTTTTAATACATTCTTAAACATTACTGTCCCATGTTCAAATCCAACTCCAATTGTCTGTATATTTGTAGTAGTATGTCATACTCAGTAGCCTTTAGCTTTTTAACCATTTCAATAATCTCTTTTATAGTATTTTTTTGGGTTATTGAGTTTGCGATGTCAAGGTCTTTATATGAAAACTCCAAACCTACAAGTCTCATAGCATTAGCCAGATTGACAACTTCAAGATAAGACTCCTTTAGCTTGATAATATCCCCAGTAAGTGCATTCTTAGATATCACGTATTCAAGTCTTTCATATATGCCTTTTTTATGTTCTGCTAACAAGTGAATTCCTCTGTAATCCATAATAGCCTTGCCCTGCAAAAGACCTTCCAAATCTTTTAATAGTATGTCATATACCCCAATTCCGTAAACAACTCTACTACTCGGGTATTCAAAGCTATAAAGTCTCTCTTCGTCTCCTACAGAGAAAATATAGCTATTGAGCTCCCTCATAAATCTTTCCTTGCTAAAGGAGAATTCAGCTTCAAAACTTTTAGGTCTTACTATTTGTATTGCTGATGATTCACACCAAGGAGCAGTTTTTTTATAATGTATTTTACCATTATTATAAGCTTCTATAAATTGTGCATAATTAAAGGTCATATTTGTAAAAAGCATATCCTCATTAAAGCCTATTGACTTAAACTCTTCAGCTACGTTATCATACCCATAAATCAAAGACGCATGTACAAAGTGGTTTTTATTGTATGCCCATTTGTTTGAAAGGTAGTATTCGTCTACATTAATTATGAGATAGTAACCTCTATTAATCTTTTCTATAATAAAATCAATGATATTATCCACCTTATCAACTAAATGATATCCCAGGCAAACCATATCCATAATCTCACTGCTGCAATCACGAGGTTCTAAATAATTAAGCTCTGAAAAGCCCTTGTCATCTGTATATGAAAAAATCTGTATAAAACGGCTGTAGTACCATGGCAGATATTTATCGTAAGCAAGTATAATACAAAGGGGCAGACTCCTATGAAGGTAAGTGGTAATATCCAGTTGCATTTTAACTTTTAATTCCAGCATCTGCGGATACTCTGCACCTATGTCACATAGTGAGGTGTCTGACTTTTTTGCACCAATATGACTCAGATACTCTATGCGCATGTCCATTTTTTTCACTTGCGAGGAATTATCAGCTAGCTGTTCCTCTGTAGCTATTCCTGAAATCTCATTTAGCATTGAACCTTCAGTTGCATTTACAGCCTGTTCAGAATATCTGCATGTATCATCTACACAAAAATCAGATACTTTATTTTTGCCATTGCAAAACTGTGGTTCGTCCTTTCCACTTAATTCAAGCTCTAATTGATTATATATTCTAAATAATATGTCATAATCAGCATTCTTGAGTTCATTTACCATTTGCAGAATATTTTTTATAAGCATTTCAAGATTATTTGATAGCCCAGCAGCTCCAATTTGGCTATTCTCCAACTCTAAGCTTTTCAAGCGTAAATTATTTGACAACTCAACAACCTTTAAGTACTCCTTGTGCAGTCGAGTAATTTCTCCTGTAAGATTGTTTATGGAAATCACATAAGCAATTCTATCATATATACCCTTTTTGTGTTCCCAAATAAAATGCATTGCCCTATAATCTATTGTTGCCTTACCTTTAAATAGGTTTTTAAGATTTTGAATTGCCGCATCATACACCTTCATTCCAAAAACGGCACGATGGTCTGAATACATAAATGCGTATAACCTTCTGTAATCACCTTTTGATAAAAGATAATCCCTTATTTCACTTAAGAAGTAAGCATTACTAAATGGGAACTCCTCATCAAAATTATTTTGCCTGATAAGTGAAATAGCAGACAACTCACACCATGGTGCTGTTTCCTTATAGTGAATCTTACCACTTTCATAAGCATCTTGAAATTCATCATAATCAAAAACTATTCTTTTGAAAATCATATTCTGGTCAAAACCAATTGCTTTAAGTTGTTTCTTTTCGTTGTCATAGCCATAAATCATAGATGAATGTACAAAGTGTTGCTTCTTGTATGCCCATTTATTAGGAAGATAATATTCATCTACAAATATTGTTAAGCAATAGCCTAAATTTATTTTATCTACAATAAAGTCAATAATATTCTCCCTATGATGTTTTAGTAAATGATACGCCAAATTGACCACATGCATTACTTCAATAGGACATCTGCAGGGTTCCATAAAGTCAATAAACAGACCTCCACTTCTATCAATAAACCCAAAAATCTGAATAAA
>JAEWZA010000493.1 GCA_023395575.1 Bacillota bacterium | reverse complement strand
GTGTATAGGTATACATATAAATCACATTTTAAAAGATTATTTAGAAATTCAAGACCTAGAATTGGAGATGTTTTTATTGAAAAGGCATTTGTAAGTACTACTTTAGTTAAAAATTTATTAGTGGATTTTGCAAAGAAGCGTAAATATAAATGTCTACTAAAAATATATCTGCTAAAAGGAACAAAGGGTGCGTATGTTAAATTTAAGGATTGCTTAAACGAACAGGAGTTTTTATTACCACCCAATGCCAAATTTATTTTAAGAAAGAAACGTTTAAATTTCAATTTAGATTTTCCAATAGTATATGAGTGTGAATTAATTGAACAATAAAGAAAGTAAATATTAAATTGTATATACATATACAGAGACTAGCCGACCATTTTAGGTTAAAGGTTGATTAGTCTCTTTTTTGATGCACAAAAATAATTACAGAAAGGATTGATATAAATGGCATGTGTAAAATTTAAATATCAAGATGAAAGGTTCGTTTATCAGAAACTTATTAATCAGGTTAATATCCTTTGTATTGCGAAAGGTAAGGATTGTACCTGTACATCTGGATATAGAAGTTTAGAAAAACAGAAGATTATAAATGCTCAAGTATTAGCTCAATGTAATACTAATTATCAAATAAGTGACCCCAATAATCCTATGTATGGAGCAGTTAGAAATAAAAATGGAGTTTGTATAGCAGGAGCTTATGGTAAAAGCAATCATTGTTACTGTTTAGCTCTAGACATTCAAGATAGTTGGTTTAAAGCTTTAACAAATGATGAATTAGAGAAATATGATTTAATAAAACCAATCTTACCTGAAGAACCTTGGCATGTTCAATTAAAAAGTTTAATGAATATTACACAGACACAGAAAGAACAGATTAGAGATAGTGTACTTAATGGAAAGGGTGAATATGATATGACAGTAAAAGATTTTCAAGTTATAACTGGACTTACTGCTGATGGTATAGTTGGAGATAAAACTAAGGAAAAAGCTAAAGAAATGTTGGATGTTTGCTATAGCATATTAGGTATTCCTAATTATAAAAATGCTGAAGATGTTATAAATGATTGTATGAGTTCTCCTAGTTATTGGATTAGTTTAATGGGTAAAACTAAATATTTTGATAGCTTTGTTATGAATATTGTAGA
This sequence comes from Bacillota bacterium, assembly GCA_023395575.1. Lineage (GTDB taxonomy): Bacteria > Bacillota > Clostridia > Acetivibrionales > DSM-1351 > Ruminiclostridium. The sequence continues at coordinate 4,757 of JAEWZA010000493.1, read as the reverse complement.
TAGATTAAGGGGTAGAAGGTAGGGGAAATAATTATGGATAAAATAGATACATTCAAAGCTACTATTGTAGCAATCTTTGCAGGGATATCATCCTTATTGGGCTGGTTTGGATGGCTTGTAGTTATATTTGTAGTGTGCTTAACGGCAGACTGGGGTTCAGGTACAATGGTAGCATGTAAAAATGGGGAATGGAGTTCTAAGGCAAGCAGAGAAGGTATATGGCATAAGTTTGGAAGCATTGTGGCTGTATTGGTTACTGCTATACTTGATATTGTTATCGGTATGGTTATAAATAATATACCAAGTGTTACATTACCGTTTACATATACTGTTCTGTTATGTCCTATTGTACTTGTATGGTACATAATAGGTGAGTTAGGTAGTATCATAGAGAATGTGGGAAAGATGGGAGCACCTGTACTGAATTTCCTGAAGAAGATAATTGCTGTGTTTAAGAATACTGTTGATGAGGTTGGAAATAAGATAATTGATAGTAAGTAAGAAGTCATATTTGACGGATAGATTTAAGTATGGAGTACTGAAATAATGGTACTCATACTTAATTTTTTTCGATTTTTTGTTTGACTACAAATAGCCATATATTAACAATTTTGATTGCATATTAAATAAAAGTTTGATAGAATTTAAGCCAATAAACATTTTGTGTATAAACCTATAAATTTATTAGTTTTTGGTATAAAAAATAAATTATTTATTGGTATAAATATATTACTAAAAACCTTTGGTGGCTTGGAGCAGAGGTCAGGTAGAAGCTATCGACGCTCTGTTTGGCTACACAGTAAACATTGGAAAAGGCAAGCCAACCAATTCTGAATTTATAGCTATGATTGCTGATAAGCTTAGATTGGAAATGAAGGTTAGCTAAAAAGGGGAACGGTTGATACTAAAGGGTTTAAAATTGGTCAACACCAATAAATCAAAATTCATAGGTATAAAGTGATGTGGAATTTGCGTCATAAACCTATAAATATTTATTTTTTATCCAATAAACTTCTTGGGTTCATAGGGTGACACGAAAGTGTTTAAAATATGAATTCAAGGAGTTTATTTGTTATGAATCAATTTGATTATGATGTAGATGATTTTATGGACTATTGCAAATCTCAACAACTGAGACCGAAGACTATGCAAAGCTATGAACAGGCACTTAGGATGTTTGGAAGATACCTAGAGGACGCTCATAATATAACAGATGCGTCTGAAACAAAAGAATTTCACATAAGAGAGTATATTAAATACCTAGAAACTAGGGGTAAATATACTGTATTGTCTGATGAAAAAAGCAGACAGAGTAATAACCCTCATAACAGGACTGATTTGGGTAATCCCATAACAAAAACAACCATTAATAATGCATTGCGAAATATTAAAGTGTTTTACAATTATAGGTACAATAATCATCTTATGAAAGTAAATCCAGTCGCTAGAGTCAAAAAACTTGCAAATAGTAGAAAACCGTTGGAATTCATTTCAGATGAAGATTTTTTAAGGTTAATTAAAAGTTTTGACAACTCAAAATTTCACGAATTCAGAGATAGTATAATTTGCCAGTTATTATTAGATACTGGGATGAGAATATCTGAGACACTTTTAATTAAACTTGATGATGTTGACTTGTTGAGAAAAGCTATCTTTTTACCTGCTGATAATACTAAAGGTGTTAAAGATAGGACAGTATTTTTTAGTCTTGAAATGGCAAAGCTTTTGAAACGCTGGATTAAGTTTAAAGACCGATATAGGGAAAGTGAGTATCTTCTTTGTACTAATAAAGGTAATCCATTAAAAACAAACAACTTTGAAAAAAATTTTAAAGAATATACTACTAGAGTAGGACTGAAAAATATTCACCCCCACGTTTTGCGTAATAACTTTGCTAAGAGGTTTTTAATGCAGGGGGGGTCGATTTTCGTCCTAAGCAAAATACTCGGTCATTCATCGGTTACAGTGACGGAAAAGGCATATCTAGATATTGATAGTGAAGAGTTGAGAGAAAGCTATATTCCATATTCACCATTGGAGCAAATAAAAAAGAATAGACATAAATAAACCAATATCCATTAAGAGCCTTGCCGACAATGACAGGGTTCTTTTTCTTTGTAAATTTAACCTAAAATCACGCTTAAAACTGTTTAAATAATTTATCATACAAGTTATACCTGAACATTAAATAAATGGCTTAAATAGTCTATATTGATTAATTTATAAGGATTTTAAATATAAATAAAAGCTATATCAAATTAATCAATATAGCCTGTAACTTTAAATATATTATTTTACTTATCACATGTTTCACTCTTGTTTGCAGAAACTAAAACTGTTGTATCAGATATAGTCAAATCTTCTCCCTGTTTTCCATTACAAGTTTTACATATAGGTATTATATACCAATTTTTATTTGTAGAACTATCTTTTTGAACATGTCCACCAACAAGGTCTTTCCCAGTACAAGAAGTTACACAACAGTATGTAGGTGTACTCTTACCACTGAATTTTTCCCAATGATTAATCCAACTTCCGCATTTACAAGTATTATCACTTGTTCCATTTAAGTTTTTAACTTTCATACTGACAACCTCCACAATAAATAATTTATTAACTTTATCACATATTATAGCATAAAAAGAAAACTATGTATGACATATTCTTGCAATTTCTATGTAACAACGATACAATATAGGAAAATAATACTATGGGGAGGGGTTATATGGATATTGACGGATTAATAAAAGATTTTCTCGTTTCTGAAAATTTATCTAAATCATCAAAGCCAATTTATGAAAATGTATTGATGGTATTTGGAGCTTTTATACGTAGGAATGATTTGAAATTTGAAAACCTTACAGATGTTGATATTTTCAAAAGTCTAGATGATTATATTGTTGATAGAAATATAAAATACGAAAATACTGCAAGACTATATATATCCGCAGTTAAAGAGTTTTTTATATTTTGTGACCAAAAGAATACAATAAAAAATAAAGATTTATCGGGAATATTTGGCTATGGTAATAATACTGAAGGATTCGAAGATAAAGTAAATATAAAAATAAATTCGTTGATTAGTAATAAAACAATTAGCAGAGAAAAAACAGGTGAAGAAATTGACAGTGATGAACTAGAAACACTTGTTAAAGAATGTGATATTATCATAAAAAATTTTAAAATTGAAGATTTAAATGCAAATAAAACTAATGGAAAATATACAAGATATATATCAGCTTTAGGAGTTAAAATTTTAGCATATACAGGTATTAAGGTTGGTTTATTACTTGATTTAAATATAGAGTGTATTTCAAGTGAAAGTTGTTTAGAGGTTAAAAATTTAAAGAAGAAAAAGTGTTTTTCTATACAAATTCCTGAGACATTATATAATCAATTAATATTTTATAGAGATGAAATCAGGAATAGACTAATTCAGTTAAAGAAGTCTGACAGTCAGATAGATTATTTATTAATTGATTTTAATGGAAAGGAAATGAGTAATAAACCATTTAATGAGTTAATTTTTGAACTTATTGGAAGTGGTAAAAAAATGGGTCATGCTACAGCAATAATATCAAAAAGAGCTATTATAGATATGATGACCGCTGGAATGAGTGTTAAAATAATTCAAGATTTAACTGGTTATGGAGAAAAGGTTTTAGATTATTGTAAAGAGAAAGCTGATGAAATAAAAAAAGAAGAAAAAAACCCAAACCAATATGTAAACAAATACTTGGATAAAAGAAGCGATGAAAATAATTATTATAGAAGTATATTTAATATTAAAATAAATGTAAATACTGAGAGTCATAATTTCTAATGTAAACTTATCAATCCAAACGCCTTTCAAAAACGAGGGCGTTTTTTGTTTGCCTTTTTATCGAATTTATTTAATACAAATATAATAATTATAGACAGAAATAAATACTAAATAGACAAATTTATGCTGAAAACAAATTATTTTTTGTAAGAATTGCACAATAAATATGTACGATAATGTAATATATACCTTAATTTAGATATATAAATATATTGCATATAATTATCACTTCATTTCAGTATATTCAAAAAAAATTGAATTACTCTCGCTTTGAGCCATTTTTTCTGAATAGCAATTTTTTATTAATACAAATATAATTGAATTTTGTAAAATGGTAAAATATGTAAGTGATTTGCTTTGTTGTTTCACAGCCTTTATAATTACAAATGTTCCGCGGACACAATTAAATTTAATATGAAAGGTTGTGTTTTTATGAGAAGAAATGATTTAACCAAAAAATTTATAGGGTTTGAAGTTCCTAACGAAGCATGGGATGGTAATCAATGGATATATGATATTATAGAAAATAGAGAAAGAACTATTTTTTACACAATTGATGCTGGTAATTATGATGAAGCAAAAAGTAAACTGTTTGATGAACTGTGTAAGGAATGGGGACAAGACTCAATTAGAGTTTTTGCAAGTGAGAGAGCAAGACATATTTTAGAAGATTATGATGAGGATAAAATAATAAGCGACTATGGGGAACATGATGGGAACATTATTATAAAAATTAGTGAAGAATTTTCTGATTTAGACGAAGAAGCTCAAGATGAATGCCCTCCACTAAATCCATTAATAATACAATTATCGAATGAATCTATTCTTGATTTAGCATATGAATGTAGAGAAATAGACCTTGGTATAGTTGAAATCAAAAAGAATCTGTAGGTGAAAAATTATGTATACTGAAAATAAATTTTTAACTCAAATT
>JAEWZA010000430.1 GCA_023395575.1 Bacillota bacterium | reverse complement strand
TATTTTAATTAAGTCATATTGTTGGACAAAGTCTAATATATTATAAATAACTAACTCGAAGGATAAGAAGAGGGGATGAGCACAAATGAGTAATAAGCCTTTACCAATGCTAAAATCAGTTGAAAATGATATTTTACCGTTTATCATACCCAGTATAAAAAATGTACTGCTAAAAATGGAAAGGGATATATTGGACAATCTAGAGGAAATAAGACTGAGGGTAAGTAAGCCTATGATGGTATTTTACAAGAATCTTGATTGGTTTGTTACAGAAGAGGGCTTATTAACAAAGGATATCTCAGCATCCTATAAAGTAGCGCAGCAGGAAATATTAAAAACTATGGAGCTAATGAGTGAGAACTCTGTATATGCTTATCAGGATGAAATAAGAGCGGGATATTTAACACTTCGTGGAGGCCACAGAGTGGGACTTTGCGGAAAAACAATAATTCAAGAAGGACAAGTAAGAAATATAAAGGATTTCAATGGATTGAATATTCGTGTCGCCAAAGAAATATCAGGCTGTTCCAAGCATATCATAAAATTCATAATAAAAAATAGCAGTGATATATACAATACCCTGATAATTGGTCCTCCCCAATGCGGTAAAACTACCATATTAAGAGATATTGCAAGAATTATGAGCAATGGTACTACAGATTATGATTTCATAGGGGTCAAGGTTGGAATAGTAGATGAGAGGTCAGAAATTGCAGCCTGCTTTAAAGGTATTGCGCAGAATGATGTTGGCTTTAGAACTGACATTATGGATGGATGCCCTAAAACATTAGGTATGGAAATGCTTTTGAGAAGCATGTCTCCCAATATAATAATTACTGATGAAATAGGAACTCAGGGTGACAAAGCTGCAATACTTAAGGTTTTGAACTCGGGAGTTAAAATAATATCTTCTGCTCATGGTTATAGCATTACAGAACTCAAAATGAGGGAAGAACTGCTAGAATTGATTAAGTCAGGCGTATTTGAAAGATACATAGTGCTAAGTAGCATAAATGGCCCAGGAACTCTTGAAGAAGTTGTTGATTCCCAACTTACAGCAATATACAGGAGGTGCCGGACATGATAATAAAGTTTATAGGGGCAGTCATACTTATATGCGCCACTAGCTTTATAGGCTTTTCAATGGCAGCCGAATGCTCAAAAAGACCAAAAGCTCTGAGGGAACTGCAATCTATGCTGCAAATGCTAGAAAACGAGATAAGCTATTTATCCAATTTATTATCAGAAGCATTTAATAGAATATATGATAGTTCTAATTTTGATACTGCAATTCTTTTTAGAGAGGCAGCTAAATATCTAGGAACAGATGGTTACACAGCAGATTTGGCTTGGGAAAAGGCAATTGAAGAAAACTATGGAAAGCTGTCTTTGAACTTTGAGGACAAGACAATATTGCTAAGCTTTGGGAAAATGCTTGGTAATTCAGATTTGGAAGGCCAATTAAATAATATTAGGCTTATTTCGTCACAACTAAAGCTACAAGAGCAAAAGGCTGAAGAAATGAAAAAGAAGAATGAAAAAATGTATCGAAGCCTTGGTGTTCTGAGCGGTTTGGCAATAGCTATAATATTTTTCTGATAGCTATAAATATTAAGAGTAAAGAAAGTTTCTTGATATTGTGATGGAGCTTTAAAGTAAGACTGAATTTTTATTACGAGCATAGGTTTTTCACTGATAGTTTTACTATATTATTATGTCCAATGTGGGCGTGGAGGTTTGTATGGATGGAATAGATCTTATATTTAAAATAGCAGCAATAGGCATTATTGTTTCAGTACTCTATGAATTGCTTAAGCGAACAGGCAGGGAAGAGCAGGCAATGATGATAACCTTGGCAGGTATAGTTGTTGTGCTGATGATAGTTTCAAAAGAAATAGCGGGACTTTTTCAAGCTGTTAAAACCATGTTTCAGTTCTAATTGGTCTGGCTTGCAAAAATGGATGAGGAAGCAGTAAGAAATAATACCTAACCCATCTATAACAGGGTTCTACGCTGATGGCTTCGCTATAATTTTGTGGTCAAATGGGCTTTGAAGGTTTGTATGTCTAATGTTTGGGTCAGCTAAACTACTGTAAAAACTATGCTTTAAGTTACAAGCTACTCAAAAAAAAACTAAATTGCAGTGACATAATTTAAGCTATTTGGAAAAATATCAACACAAAGTATTTAAAAGATATCAAATAACTATCAAATAACTATCAAATAACTATCAAATAACTATAAGGGGACAAAGGTGCTATGGATATACTTCAGATTGTATGTGTCGGCATAATTGCTGTTGTTTTATCATCAACAATAAAAAAGCAGCGCCCTGAGTTAGCTTTACAGTTAGGAATAGTAACGGGTTTACTAATATTTATTGTTGTTATAGTAAAACTGTCTGCCGTAATAGACTTTTTACAAACCTTCAGCAAAAGAGCAAATATAGATTCAACCTATATAAATATACTTTTGAAAATAGTTGGAATTGCCTACATTGCTGAGTTTGGTGCTGAGGTATGCAAGGATGCTGGAGAATCTTCCAT
>JAEWZA010000305.1 GCA_023395575.1 Bacillota bacterium | reverse complement strand
AACACATACTATCAATTGCATAAATGTTTTTTGCCCTGCATATAGTCCATCTTTTCTCTTTTTTATTATCTTTATAAAGTCATCTACAAAACCAACAGTTGCAAAACCTAATGTTGCTATTAATATAGGTATTATTGCAGGATACCTTTGCGAATAATAAAGAGCTACTAATGTTATAGGTATTAAAAAAATTAGTCCTCCAATTGTGGGTGTCCCCATTTTTTTTAAATGAGTTTGAGGACCATCATCTCTCACTGTCTGTCCAAATTTCAATCTTCTTAAAAACGGAATACAAATAGGCCCTGCAATAAGAGCCAAAACAAACGCAGCCGCAAAGGCTAATATATGTTCAGATGTTAATGAAAAAGTAAGCAATACAACTTCCCCCTGTTTATTATTATGGAATCACTGCCTCAGAATTTAAAATATCATTAGCAATCTCTTCCATCTTCATTCCTCTTGAGCCTTTTATCAGAATATAATCCCCTTGTCTGATAATACTAAAGATATATTTAAGTGCATCCTTGTTGTTTTCAAAATGTTGTAATATTATTCCTTTATTTCCTGAATTATCAACTGCCTCCGATATGCTTTTTGATGCCTTACCGATTGTTATCAGGTAATCAATTTTTTTGTCCTTGATAAAGCTTCCTACAGAATAATGAAGCTCACTGGCCATATCCCCCATTTCAAGCATATCACCAAGCACTGCTATACCCCTTGTTTTAGTGCAAAGCTCCTCTAATACATTTATAGCTGCCTGCATTGATTGCGGACTAGCATTATAAGCATCATTAATAATTTTAATACCCTTGAAGGAAATTATGTTCTGTCTCATATTTCCAGGGCTATATGACCCTATACCCTCAATTATAGTATTCATTGGTATTTTCATTTCAATTCCAACAGCTATTGCCGCTAGTGCATTGTAAACATTATGTATACCAGGCACAGGAATTGAAACCTTATAGGTTTGACCATCCAACTTAATGCTGAACTGACTTCCTAACTCTCCCAATGACTCATAGCATGTAGCAACATAATCAAGTCCACTTTCCATTCCATAATAGACAGTTTTATGCTTCAAGCTGCTCTCAATACCTCTTAGTAAGGGGTCATCACCATTTAGTACAATTAACCCATCAGGCTTTAACCCTTCCAAAATCTCAAGCTTAGCTTTTAAAATTCCCTGCTGAGAACCTAGCTTCTCTATATGAGACACTCCAATATTGGTTATAACAGCTATTTGGGGCTGAGCAACTTCCGTAAGTCTGCTAATTTCACCAAAACCGCTCATACCCATTTCTATAACTGCAATCTCATGTTTTTTATCCAGCTGCAGCAATGTTAATGGTAACCCAATTTCATTGTTAAAATTACCCTGTGTCTTTAAAATTTCATATTGTTTAGATAACACACAAGCAATCATATCCTTTGTACTTGTCTTCCCCACACTGCCAGTAATTCCAACTACAGGTATATTATGTTTTCTTCTATGCCACCCAGCAAGGTCTCTCAAAGCCTTTGCAGCATCATCAACTAATATAGCAGAAGCATTGTCCTGCTGCGGGATAAGTTTTTGAGTCAAGCAAACTGCTGCTCCACTATTAAAGCAATGCTCAATATAATCATGTCCATCAAAGCGTTCACCCACCAAGGGAATGAACAGATTTCCTTTTGATACTTTCCTGGAATCTGTTGTAACACCTGAAAATACTTGTTCAGCATTACCCCACAGTAGCTTTCCATTCACAGCTTTAGCTAATTCTGCACAGTCAAAAGAAATCATTTTTTTCTCCTTCCAAGCTCCACCAGCAATTCATCTACTACTTCTCGCTCATCAAAGTGTACTGTTTTATCTTTAAACTGCTGATAAGTTTCATGCCCCTTACCTGCCAAAATAATAATATCTCCATCTTGCGCATTTTCAAGTGCAAATTTAATTGCTTGCCTTCTATCTGTTATTTTAATATATTTCCCGTTTGTTTTTGTAATGCCTGCCTCAATATCATTAATAATTTTCTCAGGCTCTTCTGTTCTTGGGTTATCAGAGGTTATTATTGAAAAATCAGCAATACTTCCTGAAATCTCACCCATCTGAGGTCTTTTTCCTGCGTCTCTATCACCGCCGCAACCGAATAGACTAACAACTCTGCCCTTTGCAAATTCCTTAACGGTTGAAAGTACCTTTTCTAAACTATCTGGTGTATGGGCATAATCTATCAGAACAGAATAATTTCCATCAGTAGGAACCGTTTCCATTCTGCCCGGTACATTAACATTCATAAGTCCTACTTTTACATGCTCCAATGTTATTCCTGGTATTAAACAGCATGAGCCTATTGCTGCAAGTGCATTATAAATATTAAAATTACCTTGAAGGTTTGTTTGAATATTTGTGTTACCCCATGGAGAAGTAAGATAAAAGGAGGTATATTCAGTTTCCTTGACTATATCTGTGGCTCTGATATCCGCATTTTCACACATTCCATAAGTATAAACCTTGCAGCTTGCTAAGTCTGCCATTTTCCTACCTTGCTCGCTGTCAATATTAATAACTGCCTGCTTACACATACTAAATAGTTTTGCCTTTGCATTGAAATAATCTTCCAAATTTGCATGCTCTTTAGGACCTATGTGATCTCTCGAGAAATTAGTAAATACTCCTATATCGAAATCACATTTTGCTACTCTATGCAATTCCAACCCCTGTGAAGAAACCTCTATAACGGTACTGTCTACCTTTTTCTCTACCATTTCACTAAATAAGCTTTGTAAATCAAAGGATTCAGGTGTGGTTCGCGTAGCATACAATATTTCTTCTCCAATTAAATTTGCAACTGTTCCTATTAATCCTATTTTATGCTCTGCTGCTTGAAGAATTGACTTAACCATATATGATGTTGTAGTTTTTCCTTTTGTACCTGTAATACCCACTAAATTAATCTTTTGTGAGGGATGCTCAAAAAATGCATCGGCGACACAGGCCAAACCATATCTAGTATCCTCAATTTCTACAACTGTAATACCTTCTGGAGCATCTATATGCTTTTGAACTAAGAATGCCTTTGTTCCATTTTCAATAGCATCAGATATGTACATATGCCCATCAACAACTGTTCCATCGATACATACAAATAATGTATCCTGTCTTGTTTTCCTGGAATCATATGCAATACCCTCAATATTTATGTCCAAACTTCCTTGCACACTTTTTGTCTCTAAATCTTTAACTAATTCACGAAGCAGCAATTAATACACCTCCAATATACTATTACTTATTTTAATTATTTCCACTTTTTCTAGTATTTTATTATTTTTTATCCAAAAGTTGAATTAATCCGTTGTGCTAATTATCTTATGAACCTTGCAAGTAAAATTATAGTACTATTATTTTTCCGTACAAACTAACTAAAAGGGTTACTCCCAAGATATTTGTTAAATTAGTCTGAAACTACGTTTCTAAACATAACTTCAACTACAGTTCCCTTTGTAATAACCTTGCCTGCTTCTTTATCTTGACTTACAGCAGTTCCAGTACCATTTATACGTATATTAAGTCCAACTGACTTAAATGCTTGTGTAGCCTCGTACACAGTCTTGTCTTTTACATCTGGAACAGTAACTGTAGCCTCACTTTCAGGCTTATAAGTATATAATATAACCAATGAATTTTCAATTATCAATGCAGAGGATTTAGGCGTCTGAGCCTCAACAATGGCCTTCATATCCTTATTGTTTCCTTCTATTTTATACTCTAGCTTATTCTGTTTCAACATTTTTATTGCTTCTTCTAATGTCTTGCCTTTTACATCAGGCACTTGAACTTCCTTCTTTAGAATTTTCTTATCTTCCTCTGAGTATTCTTTTTCCACTCCTTGGTATGTTAATATTTCATCTATTAGTTTTCCTACTATCGGAGCTGCTATCATACCTCCACCATGATAG
>JAEWZA010000295.1 GCA_023395575.1 Bacillota bacterium | reverse complement strand
GAATATATCCAGCGCAAGCTTTGCTCTTTTATTTCCTTCCCTTGAAGCAGCTTGTACATCCCTAAAATCACTGCTTACTCCTGATATTCCAAGAACACCTGACTTCTTGTTTAACAAGTTGCTGATTCCTTTTATAGTAAGATCTTCCTTTTCCATAAGGAAAGTAACAACTTCAGGGTCAATTGTACCACTTCTTGTACCCATTGCAACACCCTGCAAAGGAGTAAATCCCATTGAAGTTTCAACAGACTTGCCTTTGTCAACTGCACATATACTTGAGCCATTACCAAGATGACAAGTGATTATCTTTAATTCGCTAATGGGCTTTCCTAATAATTCAGCTGCTCTTTCAGCAACAAATTTATGTGATGTTCCGTGGAAACCATATCTTCTTATTTTGTATTTTTCATACATCTCATAAGGTAAAGCATAAATATACGCATGTTCTGGCATTGAACTGTGGAAGGTTGTATCAAAAACTGCTACCATTGGAATATTCGGCATAATTGCCTGACATGCTTCAATACCAATAATATTTGGAGGATTGTGAAGTGGAGCTATATCAATACATTCTCTAACAGCCTCCATAACAGTTTCATTAATTATTGCTGAGCTGTTAAATTTCTCACCGCCATGAACAACACGATGTCCTACTGCTGATATTTCAGACATATTCTTAATAACGCCTATTCTTTCATCAGTAAGTGCACTAATAACTGCCTCAATTGCATCCTTGTGGTTCTTTAGTACTTTTTTAATTTCAACAGCATCTTCTGAACCCCTTGATTGCTTAATAAAAGAATTATCAATACCTATTCTGTCACATAAGCCTTTTGCTAAAACTGTTTCATTTGTCATATCAATTAACTGATACTTTAATGAAGAACTACCTGCATTAATAACTAAAATCTTCATTTACAACACATCTCCTCTATATATTATATTTCGCTGTCTTTATTTATTCTACATTGTAAAATACAAGTTTAAAAATTAACCTATAAACTTGAATATAATCCTATTCAACTTTCCATTGATAAGTTTAAACACTTACAATTCAACTGGGAAAGTTGAATATTATTACTTTAACTTATGTTAACTATGCATTTTGAGCCTGTACACAAGTTATTGCAACAACACCAACTATATCTTCAGCACTACAGCCTCTTGAAAGGTCATTTACAGGCTTTGCAACTCCTTGAATAATAGGGCCATATGCCTCTGCTTTTGCTAGTCTTTGGGTAAGCTTATATGAAATATTACCACAATTAAGATCAGGGAATATAAGTACATTCGCTTTTCCAGCAATATCACTTCCGGGTGCCTTTGACTTTCCAATTTCAGGAACTATTGCTGCATCAGCTTGAAGTTCTCCATCAAGTTTTAGGTCAGGAGCTTTTTCCTTTGCAAGCCTTGTTGCTTCTATAACCTTTTCAGTTAATTCGCTCTTTGCACTTCCATATGTTGAATAGGAAAGCATTCCAACAACTGGTTCAGACTGTACAAGAGTCTTAAAGGATTTTGCAGAGGTTATTGCAATTTCTGAAAGTTCATCTGCATTTGGATTTTCCACAAGTCCGCTGTCTCCATATACAAATACACCATTTTCTCCGTACTCACAATCAGGCACAACCATAACAAAAAACGCAGAAACCAATTTTGCTCCTGGTGCTGTCTTTAATATCTGAAGCGCTGGTCTCAGCGTATTTGCAGTAGAATTGATAGCGCCAGCAACCATTCCATCTGCATCGCCAACCTTAACCATCATAATTCCAAAATATAATGGATTTTCTAATAATATTGCCTTAGCCTGCTCAATAGTCATTCCTTTAGCTTTTCTCAACTCATATAAAGTATTTACATACTCATCCATTTTTTCGAATTTTGTCTGATCAACAATTTTTGCCTTTGATATATCAAGTCCTGCTCCAAGCTTCTGTATTTCCTCTTCTTTTCCAACTAAAATAATATTAGCTATCCCCTGCTCCTGAATCATCGCTGCAGCCTTTAATGTTCTGATGTCATTACTTTCGGGAAGCACAATGGTTTTGATATCCTGCTTCGCTCTGCTAATAATTTGTTCTAAGAATTTCATAATTATATAACCCCTTTCTTTATTTAAGGCAATATCAATAGATTTAATTAATATAACTTAAAAATTTTTCATATTGCTTTATGACGTAATTTTATTATTAGTTTTTTTATGTATTTTATTATTATCACCTGGTCTTATAACCTGAAACCAAGCAAACTCCACCTTTTATTATATACAAATTGTTCATTGTATACAAGGCAAAAATAAACATTTTACTTTATAAAATCTTAAGTTGTTCTTTATTTTAATAATGATTTGCTGCTTTATGCCGTATCTATAGATATTTTTGCAGCATATTTTATATAAAATCAAAGTAAAATTTACCATAATATTTGCCATAATTTAGTTTTGCGGTATAACCAAAATTTAATTCACAAACCTTCTAAATTGTTATAAACTATATTGGTATAGCGTACAATACTTTTCTGCAGAAGCTCTGCAGACCATATTTGAAAGGATTAGGTAAATTACTTATGAAAAATAAACTTCTTTTGTACTTAACATCATTTTTTTGCGGAATGTCTGTTATGGCCGTAGAACTAAGTGTTTCAAAGCTTCTAGCACCTTATTTCGGAACATCTCAGATAATTTGGACAGTTATAATTGGTCTAATAATGATTTCTTTGAGTATTGGAAATGTTTTAGGAGGCAGATCTGCAGATAAGCATAACAGCATAACTAGATTGTATGTAATTATATGGGCCGCTGCCTTGTGGATTGCAGTAATACCCTTCATTGGCAAATACGTTATTGTAGGTATTATGGGCTTACTTGCTCTATTTTTCCCAGAAAATTTACTAATTACAGGTTCAGCCATATCTTGTTTGGTTTTATTTTCAATACCATTAATTGGTTTAGGCATGGTTTCACCTTATTTGGTAAAGGTAGGTGTTACTGATACCGATACCGATTCCACAGGCAAAACAGTAGGTAAAATTTATGCTATGAATACAATTGGTAGTATTCTCGGGACATTTATACCTACCTTCTTAACCATTCCATATATTGGTACAAGTAAAACCTTTTTAATTTTCGCAATGGTTTTAAATTTAATCTGTCTTACCTATTTTATATTTATAAAATCAAAGGTTGTTAGAGCTTCAATCAGTGCAGTAATAGTTTTTGCACTGTTATTAATGCCTCTTTCAAATTCATATGCCTTTTGGACAGATTGTGTTGTTGAAGATGAATCCTTATACAATTATTTGCAGGTAACTGAGGACGAAAGCTCTGTGTACCTTTCAACAAATGTAGCTTTTGGTGTTCAATCTGTATATAAAAAGGACAATAAGCTATCAGGTTTTTACTATGACTATGCATTAATGGCTCCCCAGTTCATCAAGGATTTTGATTCTTATAAAAAATTAGATTTACTGATTTTAGGTAATGGAACAGGTACATATGCCAAACAGTCAAAAAAATATTATCCAAATATTAATACAGATGCCGTTGAAATTGACCCTAAAATCGTTGATTTATCCAAGGAATATTTTAATTTAAAAGATGATGAAGCTAATATTTATGAAACAGACGGACGAACTTTTCTTTCTGATAAGAATTGTGGAATGTATGATGTTATAATGGTTGATGCATACCATGACATTACTGTTCCCTTCCATATGGCAACACAAGAGTTTTTTACTGAAGTATCAAAGCATTTAAAGCCGGGCGGTATAATAATTTTGAATATAAATATGAAATCAAAGGGTGATAACCCTATAAACCAATACCTTACCCAGACTGTTAAAAGTGTTATGAGCAAGGTTTACACCTGTGATTTGAGTAACAGTACTAATGTTTTGCTATTTGCGTCAAATGATAATGACATGCTAAGTAATTTTGAAAATAATATAAATAATTGGGAATCCGATAATCCTTTACCAAATATAGGCTTATATGTACATGATAGGCTTCAGGAAGTCACAAAGACAGAGTTGATATTTACTGATGATGTGGCTCCAGTTGACCTATTAGGACAAAGCCTTTTAAATGATATTGTTAAGGATGAGCTTAAAAATTTCAAGGATATGATTGACTTTGAAAACAAGGGGTTTGATGGAATATTTGAGTTGCTGAAATAAAGTTTGCATCTTAAATCAGATTGAGAAAGTATAATTTTTTTTACATTAATGATTTTATGGTACAATATGGTTAAAACCAACTCAAACTTAGCACATAAAAATCTATTGGTGCGGTAGAATTATCAATGGTTTGTTGCCAAAACAATTGCTAGAATTAGTAATGATTCATCGAAGTAGCTTTGCCGTCGCACACATTCACCATCCGTGGTTCATAGTGTGCTAAAACCGACATCGTGTCGGTTTTTCAGCAAAAAACTTCGCTTCATCAACTAATTCATGCAATTATTTTTAACCCAACTTTCCATTGATAATGCTACCACACCTGATATTACTAGACTTAAGTGGAATATTCAACTGCGAAAGTTGATAATTAGTTTTAATCATTCTATTTAATTTACGTTATAAATTTTTTCGGCATGTGGAAGAATTAGAATACACAGTAGCATGTGAGGCTACATTTTACGTTTCAAATATCGTCGTACCACCCAGAAAAGAGGAAGGCTTATAATGTTTGTTATTCCCCCTTTAGGTTACAAAAAAATAAGTTCATACTTTGTAAGTTAGTTTATGAGATAAATTATTCTATATAAATATGACTAATGCTATTTATTCGTATGACTGTATCGGTGCATATATTGCAGTGGCAGATGAATAATATTTTATCATAGTTATCATTTACTCCTTTTTACCATGAAACGCCTGTTTTACATGGGTTTTCGTAGATACTATGATTTACTCTAAAATTACGGAATGTGGCAAATCCGAGCAAGATTTAGCAAGTTATTACTACCGCTTAGTAGTAAAGTTAGTAGTAAAATAGGATTGAATTCCTACTAAGGATTTGGATTAATAAATTCTAGTTGACTATTCGGAAAACAAGCATTTCTATTCGTCCATGTCATTCCATACAAATCTGCTTTAACAACCTCATCAGAAACGTCCTTATCAATAAACTTTACACAGCTACATTGTTTATAATCCTCCCCACATTTTCGACACTTATCTTCCTTTATGCAATAAAAGGGTGCCGTGCCTATTTTGTGTTTGTAAAGATATTCACCCTCTTCCTTGCTAATGTTGAACTGTGCATTCATCACGCCATCTTCAAACCATAATTTATGAATTTTATTAGGATGAACAATAAGTCGCTTAAAGCATACCACATCACCGTGAATTAATTGAAATTTATTAGGATAATCATCTCCAGTTTTAAACATACTGTTCTGCTGATAGACATTTTCAATCCATTCCGAAAATGGCATATAAGCCAATTTATGAATACTATCAAATAACTGGACAAAATCGCTCACATGTCCTACAAAGGAAATATGTCCTGCTTCATTTTCCAAATTGACCATTATTCCAAATGAAATAAGCCTGTCATCTTCATTATATACCCACGTTTGACATAATTCTTTTATTGCCTCAATAACTATATCCACAACCTGGTCATTCTTACAACATAACGTAGGAAAATTGTAAATCATATCATTAAAATCAATTAATGATGTTAATGGCATTCGAAGAACTAATCCTTTACGCCTCAAATATTTTAATAGAGTAACCGTGTCCGCATCTAATATTTTAATTCTTTGTCCGCCTTGGCAAATCAAAGTATCTTTATTATATATTTCAATATCTCTGCCCTCTTTCAGTTCAAATTTAACAGCATATCGGAAAAATATACGGATACCATCTCCTTCTTTTAATTCGATATGTGCAAAATCATTGGGTTTTGCTATTACAGAGTTATTCTCATTATTTTCTATTCTAATCTGTTCATACTTTTCATCAACACCACCGAAATACTCACCAATCAATGCATTCTCTCTATAAAATGAACTTATTAATTCCTTCCACATTAATACAGAGAAATCATTGTCAATTCTCCAAAGTTTTATGTATTTGGAGTTTTTTCCATACTTACTTATATCTGATTTTGAATCAATTCTCTCAAGTATCTGTTCATCGTTATAAATTCGTATTGCACCGTCAAGATGTGTAGGCAATCCTGTACTAGGATTTAACATGCTATGAACATATCTACATCCCCACAATAGCGTATTTCCATCATCAAAAGTTATATTTTCCTTATCACATAATTCTTCACATTCGAATGTTCTTATCCCATCTTGTGTATGCCAATAGAACTGTGTGCTTAAAAGGTTTGAAAATACATTATCATAATGTTCGTTATTATGGCTGGTAACACCTTCTGGTATATGCTCTAAATCATCATCAAAATGAGGCCCTCTGATGTATTGGTATTCAAATTCTGGATACTCCGTACCAGGAAGTCCAACCATATCCAAATCCAATGCCAATTGCATATTAATACCAGGAACATTTCTCATCTTCTCAAAAGAATTGAAAAACTCCTCATTTGTAGTATTTGCTATAGATAAAGTTCTACGAAAAAACTGATGTGCAAAAAGTAAATAACCATCTTTATAAAATACTCCTGGGATAAGGGATCCCTTTTCACCATCTTCATTCGTCGAGTAAACCGGCTCCAAGTTTTTTGCATCTGCAAGTCCGTCCTTAAATGTGCCTGTCCATTCTGGAAAAAGTCTATGAACTATATCCTTATCCTTAATTGCCACGGCTTGACCAACCGGAGCAACTCGAAATGTATTTGAAAGCGTATCTCCTAATTTTTCAATCAAAACATCAAGTTCTTCCTTGTGTTTTTCACGAAACACCTTGTAATCATAGTTCTTAATCATTTTGTGCATTGCCTCATGTTCTTCATTCGTTTCCATGATAGCTGATTCATTTGTAACATAAGCCTTTCCAGGCTCCATGTATACTCCTGTTAATTTAGTATATCCGACAGGCTTTGTTCTGTCGTGTCCTAAATTCATAGGTATAGCATTATTCCACACATCACGATATGCCTTAAGAAGCGTTCTTAACGGCATTAAATGATTTTTTCTATTTAATCCATCTGTTATTGCAACACCTTTATATATTTTCATTCCTCAACCTTCTTTTCATAACGTAACAATCTAAGTTATATTATATTACAAGAAGTTGTAGTTTTCCATAAATAGCCTAATTTTTCTAGATTTTTATATATATAAATTAATTACAATCACCTAATAAAATGTAAATAAAAAATAGTACGCAAGTGTAATATATATCTAATTGCGAAGCTCGGTTAGAAATTGATGCTAGAAATAATAGGTGAAGAACAAGTATTGTAGCCGACACAGCTACAGGAAGTAGCTGTGAGTATTGACCCGAGACAGGATGTCGAGTGTTATACGGTCGGCGGAAGTGCTTGTTCTGCACCGCAATTATTTCAGCGTCAATTTCGGGAGCGAGCCATTGATATATAGTGCACGGGAGTACTTTTTAAGTAGTTTACTGTTGATATATATTATTTCTCGAGAATGTAAATAATCTTGTGTATGGTAGTAAGGAAATACTCCTTCTTGGCAAGAATTAGAAATAATAATTGTCAAGGAGGAATTTTTATGTCAACCTTATCAAAGGAACAGGTTAAAGAGTTAG
>JAEWZA010000051.1 GCA_023395575.1 Bacillota bacterium | reverse complement strand
GGATTGCAGATATGGATTTTCGCCTTCCAGAAGAAATTATCTCTGATATGCAAAAAGCTGTAGCTCATGGTATTTTTGGCTACACTGACGTTAAAGAAAACTATTTTATTCCCCTTCGTAACTGGTTTCAGAAAAATTTTAATTGGGATATAAAAGAAGAATGGCTTATAAAAACGCCAGGAGTTGTTTTCACAATAGCTTTGGCAATAAAAGCTTTTACTAATGAAGGGGATTCGGTACTAATACAACAACCGGTCTATTATCCATTTTCTGAATGTATATTATCAAATAAGCGCAGGCTAATTAATAGCCAATTAGTATACAATAATGGAAAATATTCAATTGATTTTGAAGACTTTGAGTCAAAAATAATAAAAGAACGTATAAAATTATTTTTATTTTGCAGCCCGCAGAATCCTACTGGTCGTGTATGGACGAAAGAAGAACTTACACGAATTGGTGAAATATGCATAAAGCATAATGTTATTGTACTATCTGATGAGATTCACTGTGATTTTATATATCCAGGCAACACTCATACAGTGTTTGCATCCATAAATGAAGAATTTGCAATGAACTCAATCATATGCACAGCTCCTAGCAAAACATTTAATATGGCTGGACTGCAGATTTCCAATATATTCATTCCCAATAAAGCTCTCAGATCTACACTTCGAGAAGAGTTTGTTGCAAGCGGCTATAGCCAGCTAAATGCTCTAGGATTAGTGGCATGTCAGTCTGCTTACTCAAAGGGTGAAGCATGGTTAAAGGAGCTCAGAGTATATTTGAAGGAAAATCTAGACTACGTTAGAAGTTTTATTAATGAAAAGTTGCCTGAAATTAAGCTAGTTGAGCCAGAAGGAACATATCTTATTTGGCTTGATTGCAGCGGTTTAGGCTTAACTTATAAAGAACTAGAGCATCTAGTTATAGACAAAGCAAAGCTCTGGCTGAATGGTGGCATAATATTTGGGAAAGAAACTGCATTATTTGAGCGAATTAATATAGCTTGTCCAAGGAGAATACTTGAACAAGCATTTAAAAGTTTGGAACAAGCAATTCGCTCGTAAATATTATTGTAGGAACATGTGATTGCATTTGTTCCGCTTGTGACATTGCTGATTGTACCTGACAATGAAGAGGGAACTGTCCATACCTCTTATTCTCTAATACCGGTTCTATTGTTCCATATGTGGTTTCTAAAGAAAAGAGGTCAACGCATGTGAATTATGTGGGTGTTAAGGGTATATTGTTTCTAGCAGATAGTTTATAACAGCCCCCCTATTTTAGCTATAATCATTATTCTCAGCATCTAGACACCCCCTTCACTATTAAAGGAAATGCTTTATTTTCCCAAATTATTTTCCCACTCAACTTCCTTAAAGCCTATCAAAACAAAGTCCTCATCAATGAGAATGGGCCTTTTAACCAACATTCCGTCAGTAGAAAGCAACTTAAGCTGCTCCTCTTCATCCATAGTTGGTAATAGCTCCTTTAAACCCAATGCTTTGTATTGAAGTCCGCTTGTATTCCAAAACCTCTTTATTGGAAGCCCGCTTTTAAGGTGCCATTGACTTAATTCTTCTGCTGTTGGATTTTCTATTTTTATATCGCGTAATTCATAAGAAATTGCATGATCGTCTAACCACTTCTTAGCCTTTTGACAGGTAGTGCACTTTGGGTAACAAATAAATAACATATATTCACCTTCTCCTTCACAAATTTTAATATAATGCAACTTTTCTCCTACACTGTTAAATTATAAACTCAAACCTCGCAGTTGAATATACTGCTTAAAGCCTAGTATATCAGGTGTGGTAGGATTATCAATGGAAAGTTGGGTTAGAAATAATTGTATAGATTTAGTTGGCGAATCGAAGTATTTTTGCCGTAAAACCGACACGATGTCGGTTTTAGCATACAATGAACCATGGATGGTGAATGTATGCGACGGCTAAAACGCTGAGTGAGCCACTACTAAATCATGCAATTATTTTGGTAACAAACCATTGATAATTCTACCGCACCAATAGTTTTTTATATGCGAAGTTTGAGTTATAAACCAAAAAATTGATTTAATATAATTTTATTTCACTAAATCCAGCAAATATCCATACCCCTTCTCTTCCATCTCCTCCTTTGGAATAAATACAAGTGAAGCACTGTTTATGCAGTATCTCAAACCTCCCAGTTCTCTTGGGCCATCATTAAATACATGACCAAGATGTGCGTCACCTGTTTTGCTTCGAACTTCAACTCTTTGCATACCATAAGTGGTATCATCAAGTTCACGAATCAAATTAGGCTTAATTGGCTTGGAAAAGCTTGGCCATCCACATCCTGATTCAAATTTGTCACTTGAAGTAAAAAGAGGCTCTCCGGTAGTCACATCCACATATATGCCCTTTTTGAAATTGTCATAGTATTCATTGCTGAAGGGTGGCTCTGTGGCGTTGTTTTGTGTCACAGCATATTGAATGTCTGAAAGAGTTTCTTTTAAAGCTTCTTTGGACTTTGCCCTGTATTTTAACTTAAAATCTTCTGCTTTTTCTGCTTTCTCAAATTTGTCTCGGCCTATATGACAATAACCACTTGGATTTTTATCTAAATATTTCTGATGGTATTCTTCTGCTCTAAAGTAATTATCTAGCGCTATTACCTCAATTGCAATAGGCTTGTCATATTTTTTCTGAAGTTCCTTTATTGATTCAAGGATGATATCTTTATCCTTGCTATCAGTATAATATATTCCAGTGCGATATTGAGTACCTATGTCATTGCCTTGGCGATTTATTGACAAGGGATTAATTACATCATAGTATAACTTTAATATATATTCCAAGCTTACAATATTGGGGTCATATAATACTTTAACTGTTTCTGCATGACCTGTTTTTCTATAACATACGTCTTCATAGGAAGGGTTTTCTGTATTTCCATTTGCATAACCAACCTCAGTGCTTACTATGCCATTAACCAGAGATAGATATTTTTCAGTACCCCAAAAACAGCCTCCAGCTAAGTAGATTTCTTTAACGGTTTCTTTTGTTATAGCTTTATTATCCATATTATATCTTCCCTCTATATATTCTAGAATTTACTTAAGAATATCCATGTGATTTTTCTTTTGGCTTCATCAAATTATACTCTTCATTATATATACCCATTTTTTCTGGTATTTTAGCAACAATTGAAATATTTTTAGATAATGCTTATTGTCTTTGAGTTAATATAGCAACAATGTTATCCATATCCTTTATTGGCTCAATTTAACATCACAACATATAGCAATTGAATTAAATTATCATATTATTCCTTCGTTGTGTTTATATAATCTTGAACTTACTTTATGGATAAATAACTTTAAGCTTTCGTAGATTTTATAAAATATATTGTTTTGAATAAAAACCATGCCTTAGTAAATACTAATAAAAAACGAGGAGGCTTACAATTGGATAATGAAAGTGCTAGACGAATTGTAGAATCGCTTGGCGTTATTGAAGTACAACATAATGGTATCCCAGTATGGATAGAAAATATAAAAGATAATATTGCTGAAGTTTCCTATTTAGATTCAAAAAATAAGGCTGAGATTCCTCTTGAAAAGCTTATTGAACGAAAGCCTTTAGTTTGACATCTAATAAATAAAGAAAACCGCAACTCAAGAAATACAGATAAATTAACATTCAAAAGGAGTGATATTCGTGAGCGATACAACTAAAATTGTAAAAGTCAAAAAGAATAATGATGGAGATATTACAGATGTTATGCTCCAAAACGGTAATATATTTTCTATAAATGAAGCTATAATTATGGCTAAAGATAATAAAATAGAAGGTGTTAATGTAGGCAAAGCAAAAAATGGGAGAGAATTTCTCAGAAGTGACCCAAACGGTGTCGAGAGCGATAACCTAGATAATCTGCCAACGTTTAGTGATTAAGTTAGAAAAAAACTAATGATATAAATATAATACACCTCAAATATTAAATAATTTATATTAATGTTTGACGGTGTATTTTTATTTTGGAGGCTCTACCCTTTCCTAAGTGAAATGTGATTATCCACTTTTGAATAATAATCTATAATTTTTGCCAGCAAAGTGTCTATTTTATTATCTATCTGAAAAGTCGTTATTGCTTTTCGAGCTAACTGTCTTTCAGCGCTCGGTCCAATTTTCTTGCATAGTAAGCATCGACAATCAGAGATTAATGAAACTCTTAACTCTATTTGTACATCAGAATGACCACCACCACAACTATTACCGCTCAAGTTACTACAGCTGCCACTTTCATTTCCACAATTGGAATTATTACTACAGGAATTGCTCTCACATAGGTTTTCCTTACTACCGCACGAAGAAATCTTATCTTCTCTTACTTGGTCTGCAGTTATGTTAGGAACAATACGTTCTTCTTTAAAAGAGTAACTTCCATCATCATTTACTTCAATAATATAAAATATTAAAGAGCTTCTAAAATGAGCATTTACATAAACCCCATCATTTGAAGCAATTGCAATTTTATATGACATAACATAGCCTCCCTTCCATTGTTATTCAAACAATCCGGTTGATAAATAACGTAGACCTGTATCTGCTAAAACAGCAACAATTCGTTTCCCTTTATTTTCAGGTCTTTTTGCTATTTGCGTAGCAGCATAAATAACCGCCCCTGATGAAGTACCAATTAAAATTCCGTCTGACTTTGCAACTGCTCTTGCAGCTTCATAAGCCTGATAAGTTTCCACTTCGAATTTTTCATCATAAATATTTAAATCCATAGTAGCTGGAATTCGTTCTTTTGGTATACCCTCAAACGCATGTACACCAGTAATCTCATCTGGCTCTGGATTTTCATCACTAGGTAGCGAGTTAGGTCCTGGCTGAATAGCTACTATTTTTATATCAGGATTCTTCGCTTTAAGATAAGCACCTGCGCCAGATACAGTACCACCTGTACCAACTGCTGCAACTAGTATATCTACCTTGCCATTGGTGTCCCTCCAAATTTCAGGTCCTGTTGTAGCTTTATGTGTATCTGGATTTGCAGGATTCGAAACTTGATTTACGAAAAATATATCTTTTTCTTTGGAAAGAAT
Source organism: Bacillota bacterium (assembly GCA_023395575.1). Lineage (GTDB taxonomy): Bacteria > Bacillota > Clostridia > Acetivibrionales > DSM-1351 > Ruminiclostridium. The sequence continues at coordinate 21,669 of JAEWZA010000051.1, read as the reverse complement.
CTCCTTTTCTAATACCTTTATTGCTGCAACAAAATCTCCTCCTGTTTCTTCAAGCACTTTTGCTACAACAGGCTCTTCAGAAAGCTTAATAGTCTGACCACCAAAAGCTTTAATAACCTTAAATCTTTCTATGCTTACATTATCCTGAATATACACTTTAAACTTATAGCCTTTCGCTGCTGCAACAGCCGCTAATCCGATTCCGGTATTGCCGCTAGTTGTTTCCACTATAGTATATCCCGGCTTCAAAAGCCCTTTCTTCTCTGCATCTTCAACCATAGACAATGCAATTCTGTCTTTTACACTCTGATTTGGATTAAAATATTCAAGTTTTACTATAAGCTCAGCCTCTAATTCATTTTGCTCTTCATAATTAACCAGTTCAAGTAAAGGTGTATTTCCAATTAAATCTATGATTGATTTGTTTATTCCTCTCATGCAGTTGACCTCCTGTTTTGTCTAATTTAATAAATTAATCTTGATTAGCATACTGAATTTAACAATTAATTTTTAATTAAATCTGGTTTTTACAACTGAATAGATGTCCTCTATTAGCTTCAGACCACCATCATAACCTACATAATAACCATTCATAACTAAGCGTTCATTAACTGGCCAAGATACATTTAAAAAATGTGCATTTGTTTTAGCTGCAATTTCCTTTTCCCAATAGCCCCCCAAGATTAGAGGATATCCATGATATTCTGTACTTTCTATTTCCTTATGAATTTTATAGCCATCTGTGATGAAGCTGACTTCTGCCTTAATATCGTAATTTAGATCCTTAAAATATTCTTCAATATTATTTCTGTATTCATTTGGCGTATCATCTACAATATACTGTTTCGCAGGAAATAGTCCTAAATCATTTACAAGAAACTTTGTGATACCAAGAGTATACTGGGCATCTGCAACAATTGTGAATTTCTTTGACATGACTCTGGTCTCAAGAAACAAATCGGCAAAACGTTCAATATAGTAGTAGTAATACTCTTCCTTTTCTGCAATTAAGGCTTCAACTTTATCCTTGTCGACACCTGCAAATTCAGCCACTGCCCTAAGAAATTTGCTAGTTTCAAAGGCACCGATTGGAAGCGTTGGATAATGTAAATAAGGTATCCCAAATTTTTCTTCCATAAGCTTTACATTTTCAAGACCAACCCACGTTGATACCAACAAATTGAACTGGGCCTCTGGAATCTTTTTAATATTCTCAATTCCTCTTCTATAGCCGAATATAGTATTAGGAATAAGTCCAAGCTCTGTCACAAGTTTTTCAAGCTCTCTTAAATTACCAAGCCAGAATTCATCCTGATAAGGTACATCTGCCCAAATATTCACCAGTCCTTCTATCTTCTTATCTGTAGGCTCTAAATACTGTTCAATAATAGCATTTATTACCCATTCGTGGCCTTTATAGTTGTTGCCCTTAAATCCCGCTGTGGATGCATATATAACTGGTTTCTCAGCATCCTCAAATTCTTGAACTACATCCTCCACAGTATCACCGACAATTTCAGGTGTACATCCTGTAAGAACCACATATAAATCTGCATCAATAATTTTAAGAGAATTTTCAATAGTTGACCGTAGTTTTGTTTCTCCTCCGAATACAACATCCTTCTCATTTATACTGGTACAAGGGAATATGTTTGGTGAAAAGTATCCACTGCTTCCAGACGAATTTGATAGCTTCTGAGCACATCCCGGACCAGCATGAAGCACTGGAATTGCTCGCTCAATTGCCTGAACAGTTGACATTGCACTCATTGCACATTTATATCTTTGCTTATCTAATGCCTTTGCCATAATTAAACCTGACCCCCAATTTACTTTCTATATAATTACTTTCAAAATTTTTGCTGCCCTTCCATGAACTCAGACCTCTATAAATCTTCTAAAAATAACCCTGGTTCCTGTTTATACCACCATTCTGTATATGGAAGCTTCACTCTCTTAGCTAGATTCCTTTCAAAACTTCTATTGCGAATGGTATCAAGCACCGAATGTGCAAAATTTAAAGTACCCTTATATCCAAATATCATATATTCATCTGCAACATATACTGCCGGATATCCTTGCTTTATAGCCCATACTGTAGAGCCTGGATGACGCGACAGATATAAATCAGGCTTATATTTATTCAAAATATTTAGTATTTCAAAGTTTTGCTGATCAGCTACACTTACTTGGAAGTTTTGATTATTTTCAAGCAGGTATTTCATTGATGGAGGTACTTCTCCATCTTCATATTTTTTATCATAATGCCAGGCTGCTCCCCACACTACTTCTATACCTAATTCTTGAAGAACTCTCGACACTTCAAATGTATATCCTGGGCCCATAGCAAGAACTGCTCTAAGACCCTTTAATTCTTTTTTAACTTCTTCAATTTCAGGAAGATATTTTTTTCTCTCTAGCTTTATGTATTGTTCAACTTCTGCTTCTTTATCAATAACTTTGCCGATTCCTCTAAGCCAGGTCTCAAATCCAGCAATACCAAGAGGATTAATGGTTCTAATATATGGCACTCCATATTTTTCTTCCAAGCCATTTCCTAAGTAATTTCCAAGGGTTCCGCATATACATACTGTCGCAAGTGCTTCTGATAAATGTGAAAGCTCCTCCACAGTGGCATTGGCATATAAAAATACAGGCTCAACATCAAAATTTTTAAATATACTTATAATCTCATTTCTTGCGCTCTCATAAAAATTTTTAAAGTTAATAGTTCTTCTCTTTTGTTGTGGTGGCTGTACAATACTAGATAAAACAGCATGATCTGAAATATCAAACCCTGTTGCCCAAATACGTGACTTAAAGCCTTCACAATGTACAGCTGCAATTGGTACATCTATTTCCTCTTTCAAATCATCAACTATGCTATCAATATCTTCGCCTATAACTCCAGTAGCACATGAACTGCTTACAAATATTGCTTTAGGCTTATATCTCTTATAAGTCTCAAGTACTATATTTCTTAAGGAATCACCGGCTCCGAATATTGTATCTTGTTCATTCATATCAGTGCCTACATATACTGTATTATTAACAATCCCTCTTTTTGCAGCAACCTGTTTTGTAACCGTATAAATTTGCGTTCCAGTTACAGAACAACCTGCAGGCCCATGGTGAATAACTGCCACATCACGTATCCCGGCTAACTGACCAAGTGCGCAACCAGAAAGACAGGTGCTGGACTGAGAAAAACATCTCGCACAGCCCTTCAGTGTTCCGCAATTACTTTGAGTAGCTAAATCCTTTAAATCACCTATATATCCTGTAATTGAACCAAGTCTAGTCTCTCTAGTCCCTATATCAGAAATGTCTAATTTTATTGACATATAAACCTCCTACATCTAACAGACCACTACTATCTATATTTATTCTATAGAATTAGTATGAATTATATTTTGATAAAAGGGAACTTATAGTTTCACAACTATAAATTCCCCAACATATACTTATTTTAGCTTTAAGATTACTCTGCAAATAGCGGCGTAGACAAATATCTGTCACCAGTATCTGGCAATATTACAACAATATTTTTACCTGCATTTTCAGGTCTCTTTGCTAAAACCTCTGCTGCATATAAAGCCGCACCAGACGATATTCCTACAAGGATACCCTCTGCCTGTGCAAACGCTTTTCCTGCAGCAAAAGCATCATCATTTTCTATTGTGATTATCTCGTCATAAATTTCAGTGTTCAAGGTTTCTGGAACAAAACCGGCACCAATACCTTGAATTTTGTGTGCCCCAGGTACACCCTTTGATAATACAGGGGAAGCAGCTGGTTCTACAGCTACTACTTTGATATTCTTGTTTTGTGACTTCAAATATTCACCTGCGCCTGTAATTGTTCCTCCTGTACCAACTCCTGCAACGAAAATATCTACCTTTCCATCGGTATCGTTCCAAATTTCTGGTCCTGTTGTTTTACGATGAACCTCAGGATTTGAAGGGTTTACAAATTGTCCTGGAATAAATGCATTAGGTGTTTCCTTTGCTAGCTCTTCAGCCTTAGCAATTGCACCTTTCATGCCCTTTGTACCTTCTGTTAATACTAATTCTGCTCCATAAGCTTTTAATAGATTTCTTCTTTCCACACTCATAGTCTCAGGCATGGTTAATATAATTTTATAACCTTTTGCTGCTGCGATAGCTGCAAGACCTATACCAGTATTTCCACTAGTAGGTTCAATAATAACAGAGCCTTCCTTTAGCGTACCTTTAGCTTCTGCATCTTCAATCATTGCAAGAGCTATTCTATCCTTTACACTTCCAGCCGGATTAAAATACTCTAGCTTTGCAATTAATTTTGCATTGATATTTCTACGCTTAGAATACTTCTTAACCTCAATTAATGGTGTTCCCCCAATTAATTCTGATACACTTTCATAAATTTTTGCCATAATCCAACACTCCTTTTCATAATATGTCCATGTCCCACATTCTACACATAACTACATGACAGATATGACATGGACTCGGCACTACCTTTAAATGTATTATTAGTTTCTTCCTGCCTTATACTAAATACGGTAATCATCAGCTAAATCCATAAGTCCATACTCTACCAAAATCTCTTCCAATCTCTCCTGTGACATTGGATTTGGAATAGTAAAATATGTATTATCTTCAATAGCTCTTGCAAGATTTCTATATTCTTCTGCCTGCCCTGCATCTGACTTGTATTCGATAACAGTTTTCTTTCTTATTTCAGCTCTCTGAACAATATTGTCCCTAGGTACAAAATAAATTAACTGCGTTCCCAATTCTTTTGCAAATGCACGAAGTAAATCAATTTCTCGGTCTACGTTACGACTGTTGCAGATAATCCCGCCTAAACGAACACCACCTTTTTTGGCATATTTTTGAATACCCTTTGCAATATTGTTTGCCGCATATAATGCCATCATCTCTCCACTTGCAACTATGTATATTTCCTTTGCCTTGCCTTCTCTAATTGGCATTGCAAATCCACCACAGACTACATCACCAAGTACATCATAAAACACATAATCCAAATCTTCAGTATAAGCACCCAAACGCTCTAATAGTCCAATTGAAGTAATAATTCCTCTTCCAGCACATCCAACACCTGGCTCAGGTCCACCAGACTCTACACATCTAGTACCTCCAAATCCAGTTTTAAGGATGGAACTAAGCTCAATTTGTTCTCCTTCTTCTCTTATTGTATCAAGAACAGTTCTCTGAGCTAAACCACCTAATAATAACCTTGTGGAATCGGCTTTTGGATCACATCCTACAACCATGACCTTTTTCCCTAGCTCTGCAAGTCCTGCTGTCAAATTCTGAGTCGTCGTGGACTTTCCAATTCCACCTTTTCCATATATAGCAACCTGTCTGAGTTTACCCACAATTGTATCCTCCATAATTATTAGTTTTATTATTATATAATCCTCTTGTTTTCATACTTATTTAATAGGAATACTATGATTAGAATTATATACACTTTTTTCCTATTTGTCAACTAGCAAATGAATTTATTCATTTGACTTTTACAATTACTTTTTCTATACTTATTACAATTGTAATTATATTTTGTAAAAAAGGAGTATTATATGAGTAATTTTACAACGCAATATGGAATATTAAGTGAGGTTTCAAGTTATACTACCCATGAAAATGGACAGCTTGATTCATTGCGCCTAGAGTGTGAAAATAAATTAAATACTCCCATTGGCATATTAATTCCACGTTACCAAGATAACACTGGAAGAAGGAAAATCACAAAATGTCTGTCCTTTTATCCTAGCGGTAACATAAAAAGTATTGACTTGCAAGAGCAGACTACTATCTCTACTTCTCTATGCAATATAGATGTTGAATTAGTTACATTTTATGAAGACGGTTCTCTTAAAAGGATTTTTCCACGCAACGGAGCACTTAGCGGCTTTTGGTCGGAAGAGGATGAGGCTCAGCTATACAAAACACACTCATTTAGTTTACTAGAGACTAACTTCAATTTGAAAATAAACAGCATATTGTTTTATCGTAATGGAAACGTTAAGAGTGTATCCTTTTTCCCTGGAGAAACTGCATTTGTACCAACACCTTGCGGAGATATTAACACTAGAATTGGATTTTCTCTTTCAACTAATGGAAACATATTGACCATTGAACCTGCTGCTCCAGTAGAAGTAATTACCCCAATAGGTGTTTTACATGCTTATAATTCTAATGCTCTTGGAATTCATGCAGATAAAAATTCTTTAGTGTTTGATGGTAAAAATATATTAGAACTTGTGTCTTCTACCGATATAATTAAAATAGCTGATAAAAAAGGCATCCCTTATTACCTCTCTCCTAGTTTTACAGTAAGTAGTACTGACCCTGATAATAATGAGTTGGTTCCTATGAAGGTTTTATTCCATTCCAATTATGTTACATTTATTACTTCTTGCGAATTTACCATTGACTATATAGATATTGCAGATATTACAATAAACACTATGCCCCTATCCTGCAATAAATGCACGGACTGTTCTTCCTGTGGAAAATGTAGTTCTATTTAGCAATACATTTTTAATGTAAATATTCTATACCGTTTTCCATTTAACAACCTTTTTTTCAATAACCGAAATCAGACCATTTAATAGAGTTATTATAATTCCGATAAAAATAATTCCTGCCACTACCCTTGTGTAATCTGCATAATCAGAGTATTTCTTAATAAAAAAGCCCAAGCCTGATCGGGCTCCAATCATTTCTGCCATAACCAAAACCATAAATGTAGTTGATAATTGAACTCTCAACCCTCCAACAATTGCGGGTACAGAATACGGAAGTACAACTTTTAACAACATGGTATAGGTACTGACACCCATAACTTTTGCAGAATCAATAATTCTCCTATCCATTGATCCAACTCTTATAATCATATTCATAAAAGTGGGCCAAAATAACCCGAATGCGATTACTGCAATAGATGCGCTTTTAAATGTTGGCAGTAATGCTATTAAGTATGGAGTATAAATCATAGGTGGTATTGGACTGAATACTTTTGCAACTGGATAAAAATCCTTTCTCAATCGTTCGTTCCACCCTACAAAAAGTCCTAATACATTCCCTAGCACCAAAGCAATTGTGAATCCCACAAATAATAAAAATAATGAGTTGAATAATCCTAACAGCATTATTTCATATTCATCAATAAATACATAAAATACATCTTCCGGTGAAGGAAATAGTACTTTTGGTACTAAATCAAATATTCTAGTTACCAATTCCCAAATAATGAGAAGTACAAAGATAGCATATGTAATATCATTAACATGTTTCTTATCACTGTAGAAGGCTGTTTGGTATACATAATATAACCACACAGTTGTTATAACAATAATAAACAATAAGGGACTTTCCGTTTCTCTTTTTCCATGTATAAAGAGGAGCACATTCAATATTGCGAAGAGTAACGTGACTATTGAAAACACTGCATCTTGTAAGTTTACTTTTTTATTCCTATTTGCTTGACTCATAATACTACCTCCTCTCCTCCTATTCGTTCTCCAACCTCATAATAAAATAGTTCCATCAACTTCATATGTATTTCAGAGTATTGTTTAGATCTTGTAATTTCTTCTCTGGTTAACCCCTGTTTAAAAGAAACTTTAATTTCCTCTTTTATCCTCTTTGGCTCCATGAAAATAATTCGATCAGCCAAAATAATAGCTTCATCAATATCATGGGTAACAAAAACAACTGCTTTCCTATTCGCATTGTTTTTACATAAATCAATCGTTAAGTTCTGTAGAGCAATACGATTCTTTGGATCAATGGCGCCAAAAGGCTCATCCAATAACAATATTTCTGTATCCATTGCTAAGGTCCGCGCTATAGCAACACGCTGCTGCATTCCTCCTGACAATTGATAAGGATACTTGTCAACATAATCACCCAATCCAACCTTCTTAAGAAATTCAATGGCACGTTCTTCAATCAATGACTTTTCTTTGAATAAATTAGCTTGCTTTATTCCAAAAGAAATATTTTTTTTAGCACTTAGCCATGGAAACAAAGAGTAATGTTGAAATACCATTCCTCTATTAGTTCCTGTTCCCACAACCTGCTTTCCATCAATTAATACTTCACCCTTTGTAGGAAAACTCAAGCCTGCCAGCAAAGATATCAACGTACTTTTTCCACAGCCTGATGAGCCGATAATACAGACAAACTCTCCCTCTTCAATTTTTAAATTTACATTATCTAAAGCTAAGAATGATTTATCCGAATCCTTATATTCCAGCGAAACATTTTTTATTTCAACCTTACTCAATATGCCTCCTCCTTCCTGAGAATATCAATTAATCATTTTCATCTGAGAATGCCTTCAAAGCCAAATAATCTTTATCATCAGGATATCTATCCAAAATATCCTCTAAGGCTTCCTTGAATATGCTAACGTTAATATTATCTTCAATTTTAAAACTTTCGTTTCTAATAACACCCTCTTGTTTCAAAAATCCGTAGAACTCAGCCACTTTTTTTGTAGCAGGTGAGGGATTATATCTTGAAGCATATTTCCCATAAAGGCCTGATTCAACATACTCACGGCTTTGACCTGTTAATTCCTCCATTACTTCAATAGCCTTTTCATGGTCACTTTGAATAACTTTATAAGCACGGATTAATGCTCTTTGATAAGCAACAAAAGCCTCTTTCTTATTTTTAATAACTTCACCGTTAGCAGTTTGTCGGCAACATGGATAATAAGGTGATAAGTCTCCAACTCGAATTCCTACTGTTAATCCCATGGATTTAGCAATTGAAACACCATCTGACGTAATATACCCTACATCAGCAGTTCCTTTTGCAACCGCTTGAATAATGGGAGTATTATCGGCAAGATCACTCATTATAATATCTTCTCCAGGAATAATACCATATTTACGGAGTTGGTTTCTAATTACAAAATCACCTGTAAATGATCTTCCTGTAGCCCAATTAGCATCCTTCCAATTTTTTAAATCAGAGAATCTTTCAGCATTTTCTGGCTTTGTAACAACAGCACCACCCTCTTGTGCTGAACCTCCAAAAATAACCAAATCAGAACCTTCTGATATAAACTGCAGCTGTTGTGTAATTCCGACCGGCGAAATATCAACTTTTCCAAGTTTCACAGCAGTAATTGCATCAGCTGCATTTTGTAAGGTCTCACACTCAACAGTCACACCTTCTTCTTCAAAATAACCAAGACTATATGCAGTACTGGTTAATGCAGCCTTTATGGTTGCCGGGAACCATGCCACCTTTAGAGTGCCTACATTTTTAATGGAGGAGGTGCTAGCTTCTTTTTCGTTCTCTCCTCCACATGCAGATATGCTTATAGCAATTGCTAACACTAATATAATAGATATAAATCTTTTAAAATGTCTTTTCATATAACTCACATTCCTTCCACTTCGCTGGGTAATTAATAATGAAAGCACCTAGCGAATTTTCTTGTTAAATAAATAATAGGGAATATATAGATAAACTAAAGAACATGAAGGAGGAAGTATAACTGTTTCCTCCAATCATGTGATTCAATTCCGTATATAAACATGCTTATTGTGTAAAGATTAACTTAACTAGTTGTGCTAATTAGTTTATAAACCTTGAGGGTAAAATTATAGTACTTGCATACTTGTACTTCCGTATAAACTTACCTTTTCTACCTTATTCGCTTTGGGAATTATTATCAACGATATAGTGATATGGATTCTTTTCATACCATTCTTTTCTAAAAGGAAGATTGACATTTCTGCCTAGATTTTTTGAATAATTGGGGTTAGAAACTGTTCTTGCAATTCTTCTGGATAAATCATAAGCGCCTCTATATCCAAAGAAAGCAAATCTTTGTGCAAATAATGTAATTGAAGGTATTCCTGACTTAGTAACCCACACACCTACACCAGGATGCGAAATAGCAATATCAGGCTTTAATTTTCTTAGTAAATTAACCAATTCTGAAGGCTGCGTAGAAATGCTATTAGAAACATCTCCAATTTTTTCCTCAATCTCATTAAATAGCTCGTTTCCAAAGGAATCGTAGTTAAAGTTTCTAAAACCAATAACCTCCATACCTATTTCCTTTGCTAATAAGCCGGTAGCCCCAATTCTTAAATAACCTCCGCTTATAAGAACTTTTTTACCCTTTACTTTTTCTTTTATTGGCTCTAAAGCAACCTGTATTTTAGCTTCTTCTTTTTCAATAATTTTTTTTGCCTGTTCTTCTAAACCGAAGAATTCTGCTATTTCTAATATAAATTTAGCAGTTGGACCAAGCCCTACCGGGATACTTGGCAAAATGTATGGCATATTAAACTTTTGTTTTAAAAATTCAAGGAAATATACATCATGAACATGACAGAAGCTTACGTTTAGTGCTGCTTCTGTAATATGTCTCCATTCATCCGGTTCCTTAAATTCCACAAATATCTGAACATTCAGTCCAATGGCTTCCAATAATCGTTTGATCTCTGCTTCATCAGCAGGTCCTATTGACCATGCATTGTACAAATTTACTGTCCTGCTCTTTTTGTAGTTATATTGTTGAACCTTCAGTTCATAATCCTTATCCGTCTTATCAAATGGGTAGAAATCTACATATGGAATAGGATCAAATTTAAATTTCTGTAAAATACCATGGTAAACAACATCATATGCAGATGAGAATACTTTTGCTTTAAAGCCAGGGCAATGCAATGGTACCAATGTTGCCGATACCTCACTTTGCAACTGATTCACCACTTCATCAATGTCATCACCAATAATTGAAGGTGTACATGATGTCAAAATAAAAATTGCTGTTGGCCTAAATTGTCTGTCTGCATCTAAAATAGTTGCTTTTAATTTTTCTTCCCCACCTGAGATTACATCTGCCTCTGTAAGATTTGTGCTAAACCATCTTGCTCCTTCCATCTTTACACCGCGAGCAGCGCCATAGGCCTTTATACTAAAATCTATAATATGGCTTTGTGAACCACATCCTACAGGTCCATGCAATATAACTACTGAATCTTTTACAGAAAAAGAAATCAATGTGGATACCGTCATTTGACAAATTGCGGCTTGCGAAAAATCTCTATCACAGTTCTGTAAACATCCCTTTTCTGCACAACTTGTTAAATTACTGGTACAGCCACCATAGGCATAGCCAGTACGACGGCTTATCTCTCTACTTTCCGGAAATTTTGAGTCAAAGTTCACATCAAAAACAATTGATGTTTGCTTGTCAACATTATTTGTGTTATTCAAATTTATCACCTTCCTGTAATTTGTGCAGTAATTAAATCTTCTATTAGATTTAATCCGCCATTAAATCCTGCATAGCCTTTTGTTATAACTATTCTGTTTATAATAGGAAAACTTATAGACAATAAACTGCCATTTAGCACTGCCGCTAATTTTCTATCAATGGTACTTCCTAAAACAAATGCTGGTGAAAAGGTTTCATAATATGTGTCTGATTTAAACTGAGGATTGTTTTGTTCTATATACTGCTGAATTCGATATGTATCCGTTTCAAAAACAAGCTCAGGTCTTTCTGCAAATTCTATCTCATTAAACGCCTCTACAATCGTAGCTTTCTGGTCTTCATTCAATTCATCTGTTATAAATATGTAACCTGGAATCCAACCAATTTCATTATCCAAGAATTTTGCATATGGAAGCGCCTCAGTTCCGTTAGCAACTACAACGGCATAGTTTTGAAAATCAGTATCGGCAATTAAATCTGTTGCCCTATCAACGTATTTATAATAGCTGCTCGTTTCTTTTTCTAGGACAGCTTTAACTTTGTCTTTGTCAAGCTGTAACTTTTCAGCCACTAGATTAACAAAATCAATAGTTGCCTGATTCCCTATTGGTAGGTCTGTAATTAAATAATCAATGTCATGGGATTCTTTAATTAATTTAACAGCCTCTGCTCCATATAATCTGGAAAGTACAATATTTAAAGAAGCTTCTCCTGCAATCAGGATATTTTCTTGAGTCTGGTCATGAGTAAAAAATGTATTTGCCTCTACACCAATTAGAGCAAGTATTCTTTGAATTTCCTCTAAATCTCCTCTGAAAAAGGGGTCATATCCTGGAACTAAACCAAGAATATTTACTAAATTCTTTTTCTTTTTTTCTTTTACAGGTATATATTGTTCAAAAAGCACTTCAATTAATTTAGAATATCCATAATATGAATTTCCTTGAAATCCTCCTGTATCAATAAACAAAATTGGTTTTTCTTTTTCTCCAATTTCGTTTAGCACACTTTTGACATCATCACCAATAATATCAGTCATACAAGTAGTTGTTAATACATACAAATCTCCATCCATTACTTCAAAAGTACTTTTAATTTCTGTATTTAATCTGTCTAGTCCACCAAAAATTATATCTGACTCTCCTATATTAGAGCTAGGAACTCCAAAGCCTCCACAATAGCCAACTCCCAAGTAACCTCCTAGCGAATATGCATTTGCCAAACTGCCGCCGCAACCCTGTGCTCCATGTATTATTGGAACAGTTTTAGGTAAAGCACTGAGGGTTGCTAAAACACCACCTAGCATACATGAAAATCTTGGTCTTTCTATATGTGACATGCAATTACTCCTTTCCAAAAATGAATTATTTTATATAATGTTGCCTAAGTGCCAATGACTACGAAAACAGTTTAGTTGATAGGTATCTTTCTCCTGTGTCAGGTAATAAAACAACAACGTTTTTCCCAGCATTTTCTTTCCTTTTAGCAATCTGAGTAGCAGCAAACAATGCAGCACCTGAAGAAATACCAACCAAAAGTCCTTCTTTTCTAGCAACCTCTCTGGAAGCTTCAATTGCTTCTTTATTTTTTACTCTGAATATTTCATCTATTATTTCCCTATTTAAAATATTGGGAACAAAGCCAGCTCCAATCCCTTGAATAGGATGTGGTCCGGGTGCTTCACCTGATAGAACAGAGGAATCATATGGTTCAACTGCTACAACTTTTATATCTGGATTATATTTTTTTAGTTCCTCACCAACTCCTGTTACTGTTCCACCAGTTCCAACTCCTGCAACAAATATATCAATCTTTCCATCAGTATCTTCAATTATTTCTAGAGCGGTTGTTTCCCTATGAATCTGCGGATTAACTGGATTATCAAATTGTTGTGGAATAAATGAATTGTCAATTTGTGAGTTCAATTCTTCTGCTTTTCTGATAGCAGCTTTCATTCCCTGTTCACCAGGAGTTAATACCAATTCAGCTCCTAATGCAATCAGTAACCTTCTTCTTTCTGCACTCATAGTGTCTGGCATTACCAGAATAATCTTGTATCCCTTAGCTGCTGCAACAAATGCAAGACCAATTCCTGTGTTTCCACTTGTAGGTTCAATAATTGTAGAATCCGCATTTATTATTCCGTTTTTTTCCGCATCTGAAATCATTGCATTTGCTATTCTGTCTTTCACACTTCCAAGTGGATTGAAATATTCCAGTTTAGCAATTACATTACCTGATAGATTTTTGTCCTGTGAAAATTTGTTTAATCTCAAAAGTGGTGTTTTTCCTATCAAATCAACTAGACTATCTGCTATTTTAGACATATCCTTACTCTCCTTTAATTATATTGATGCCCCAATAGATGTAATATTTCCCTGCTCAACACTTAAAAGATAATCACCCCATTTTGCAGCCCATTTTCTTAACTCTACTGTATCAAGGGGAGCAGGCGTTTTTGACACTTCATGGCTCGCGATTTTTGCTGCCAGAGAACGATAAACATCTGCCTGTTTAGAATTTGGTGCTGCCTCAATAGTTGTCTTTCCTTGTAATTCACTTTGAGTTACTGTGACAGAGCGTGGAACGTATTCAATAATCTGTGTTTGTGTTTTATTCACAAAATCATCAATTATTTCCTTTGAGAATGGACTTCCCATAGAGTTTGCTATTACGCCACCCAATAGTGCTCCGCCAGAGCTTGAATATTTACTGATTCCCTTAAAAAGATTATTTGAAGCATAAACAGACATAAAGTCTGATGAGGATACAGTAAATACATGTTCAGCTATTCCCTCACGTATTGGTACTGCAAATCCACCACATACAACATCACCTAACACATCATAAATAACCAAATCCAAGTCTAGTTCTTCAAAAACCTTTTGCTGTTTAAATAATTCAACTGCAGTTATAATACCTCTTCCTGCACATCCTACACCTGGCGCTGGTCCTCCTGCCTCAACACAGTAAATACCGTTAAATCCTTCAAAAATAACATCATGTGCTTTAACTATTTTTTTCTCTCTTAATGTATCTAATACAGTGGGAATGTACTTGCCATCTCTTAGTGTATTAGTAGAATCACTTTTAGGGTCGCATCCAAATTGCATTACTTTTAATCCCATTTCAGACAACGCTGCGCTTAAATTTGATGTAGTAGTTGATTTTCCAATTCCTCCTTTTCCATAAATTGCAATTTGCTTTATTTTCTTTTTTACACTCACGGTCATTCTCCTTTCTAGAATTAGCGATTATCTGCTTATATAGGCCTTGTTATTCACGAATGTAATTAACTTGTAATAGCTGCAAAACAGTAACTGCTGTGTATTTGCTAAAATTAATAATCGTATGTAATTGCTTTGTTTACTACCATCTCAATAGATTTGTAGCATAATAGATAAATAATTTGACAACTAGTTTTTATAGCTAATTTATACAAAAAGAGGTTTCAGAAAAATATAATCCTTTTTCTAAAACCTCTAGTTATCTAGTCAGTTTTCATAATATTATTTTTTTAATTGACTCTTTATAGTTACATTAAAGAAATAATACTATTTATTCTATAGTTTGTCAATATGATTTATATGAAATAAACCTAAAAAATTTTAGCTTTTTTATAAGCTTTATTTTTTCAAGTTATTTTAATCTATTTGTGTTTCTTTTATCTTGCAATGTCGTCAATCATTTTACTTATTTTCTCATATGAAATTAATTTAATAACCGCATCTTCAATTATGTCAGGTATAACATACGTCACTATTCCTTGCCGTTCTAAAGCATTTTCTGCGCTGTGACCAATTCTGCTTACCAGAACAAATTCACAATCAGATAATAATTTAACATTTCTAATCATTGCATCCTCATCATGATCTCCACCTTGACATATGGGAGGTAATTTCCGAAGCTCAATGGCTTCATACTCACCTTCATCATCAACCTCAATAATATAAAATTGATCTGCTCTTCCAAAATGTTGGTTTACTACTTTACCATCAGTAGATGCTACTGCTATCTTATATGACATATTTCCTCCATTCAGACAAAAAAGGGTCTATTCATCTTTTACCAATTATCCATGGGAAAAAGTATCTTTATGAGATATTCTTCTTTGATATATCTGATCTCCAAAATCACTTTCACCTGGTATGCCTATAGCATCAGCTCTACATCTTTGGCAATGTCTGAACACATCTATGTACTGACCAGCTTTAGTTCTTACAGCATCGATTTGTTCACAGGTTGGTGCAGGACTATCTGCTAATTCATATTGTGGTATGAGAGGTATAATATTATAGATAGAAGCACCTGCATTACTTACTACCTTTGCAATATCTTCAATGTGATTTTCGTTAATCCCTGGTACCAATACACTGTTTACTTTAACAGTAATTCCGGCTTTAGCCACTTTTTCAATACCCTTTATTTGATTTTCAATAAGAATTTTGGCCGCCTCTACACCTTCATACTTCTTGCCATGATAAATAATAGCTGAGTTAAGCTTAGCCTCTATCTCCGAGTCAATGGCATTCACTGTTACAGTAAGTGAATCAATTCCAACTTCAATAATCTCGTCTGCTCTCTCATATAACAAAAGACCATTTGTACTCATACATTTGAGAAGCTGTGGATAGTGGTCTTTTATAAGCCTAAAGGTTTTTAATGCATTATCAGTGGCAAGTGTATCACCTGGACCAGCTATTCCTACAACTGTAATCTCAGGACATAATTCTAATGCTCTTTTAATTACACCAAGTGCTTCCTCTGGAGTAATTACTTTTGAAGTAACCCCAGGTCGTTGTTCATCATCATTAATCTTTCTGTCGCAAAACTTACATTGTATATTACATCCTGGACTAACCGGAAGATGTATTCTTCCTTTATTATTTTTGTGTCCACCAAAGCATGGGTGGGAAAGCTTTAAATTTTCATAATTATTTGTTTTTATCATAAATATATCCATTCCCAACATTTCGCACAAGAAGATCAAGGAAATATGCATTCCCCCAACAGAATTGGCATTGGCTGGTATCTCCTTTTCTATTTTTTATTTTTCAGCCTTACGCCTTTTACATTTCAAACTGTACTAACGCGCCTGCAATACAAGTTCTTACTTTAAATAAGCAACTCCATGTCATACCAAACAGCTCCACCATGAATTGATTTTGAGGCTCCTCTATTTTTAAAGCCCATCCTTAAAATAAAGCTTTTGTTGATGCTTCAGAAAAAATCCAAAAGGTCTTACTTTTGGAACATCTCCATCTACAGTTGCAATATAAAATACTGGATTTTCTTCTAAAAACTTAACTACCTCGTCCATAGCACTTCTCCTTTGCACTTAAATATTGATTTAATTATTTAGAAATAAATTTCTTTGTTGCAGTATCATAAGTTATACTATCTGGAACATCCTCAAATTTTGTAAAATGTGCTGCCGAAAAGGCTTCTACATCAGTATCTTCCTTCAAATCGCCAATAGTTTTCAATTCCACGGCTGCAGCTTTAAATGTTTCTAGTCCAGCACTAACTGATGGTGAATAGTTATAAGAATCCAGCAATTTTGCATTTGTATCCAAATCTCCAGAGCAATAACCACTATCCAACTGTATTTTTGCTGCTTCCTTTGGACTAGCCTGAATAAATGCTGCTGCTTTCTGCATTGCTCTAGTATATGCTGCTGCCGCCTTTGGATTTGTACTTGCCAATTCTGTTGTTACATATGATTCACAGCAATACTCTCCCTTAAATTTTTCATCTATTCCAGTATCCAAAATCTTTTTAAAGCCGTACTCTTCCTCAGCCTTATATGCCACAGGATCATGAAGTGCAACTGCATCTACTGCACCATTTGACAAGGCTAATGGTAAGTCAGTTAAAGCATATGGCACTAAAGTCACTTCCATGTTATCAGTTGTAACTCCAATTCCCAATTCATTAAGTTTTCTTTTTATATTCATCGTCGAAGAATCAGAAAGACCTGGAACGCCAATTTTCTTACCTTTCAAATCAGCAACCGAGTTGATTGCGGAATTAGCTGTTACATAATATTTGGTACATCCTGTATGTAAGCCAGTAGTAAATGTGATATCTAATCCATTATCAATTGGCTGAATTAAGCTTGCTGTTAACCCTACAGCAGCATTTATTTTACCTGCAGCTAATAATTCTGCTGCTTGTGCTAAATCCACCTCTTCCATTTTCCACGTAATACCTGCTGCTTTAAATTCTTCTTCATAATACCCATTCAAATAAGCAAGGTGAGTTGGCGCTAAACATAAAGAGCCCTTTGCAAACCCTATCTTCACTGCCACATCACTGTAAGTCTCTTTACTGGTATCCTCACTGCCATTTCCACATCCAATTACTGTACTTCCAACTAACATCACCATTAATAGCAATAAACTGCTTTTTTTAATTAAATTTTTTAGTTTCATAATTACATTCATGCCCTATATTCAATGTAAAACTACATTAAAATACTGACAAGAACTCGACCCTCCTTTTTTGTTATAGTTAATGTTGTCTTCTATCCATAACAGACCTTTTGCACATAGTACAATTTTCCGTTTTTTATGTTATGAATAATATGTTGCTGTTCAATAAATTTCATATCATGCGTTGCTACTAGAATCCCTGTTCCATTTAGAGCTAATTCTTCAAAAATACTTCTGATAATATTTGCATTTTCTTCATCCAAATTACTTGTAGGTTCATCAGCTAGTATTATTTTTGGGTTACTTACAATTGTCCTAGCAATAGTTACTCTTCTATATTCACCTCCTGAAAGATCTTTAGGATAAGCATCAACCAAATGGTTTAATTGCAATTTTTCTATAATATTTTTAACTTGCTGGTATTTAACTTTGTGTTTTGATATTTCTAAAGGAAATATAATGTTATCATATACTGAAATATTGCTTAGAAGACTTGCACCTTGCATTATATATCCAATAGAATTTATTCTTATTTTTGTTCTCTCAAATTCTTTTTTAGAATACAAATCCTCATTATCTAAATAAACATTTCCATTAGATGGTGATAACATGCCTGCTAAAATATTAAGTAGAGTACTTTTTCCACTTCCAGAGGTTCCAAAAATACAATGATATTCAGCAGGTCTAATGGTAATATTCACATCAGTTATGCCACAAGTATTGTTATCAGCCCTCTCAAATGTCTTTCGAATATTTACAGCTGTAAGTATCATCCGTTTACCTCCTTTATAAGTTCTGCTGCTTCCATTTTGTTTAATTTCCAAAATAACTGAAATGATGCAGCAGCACATACTAATAAATTGATAGCAAACATTTTAAAACTCATAGAAATAATAATTCCTGCACTTGGTAACAAATAAGGAATTGTAAACAAACTTTTTATCTGCGTATGAAAGGGAAAAATAATTCCACAAACAATGCCAATTCCAACTATGCTTGCAAGCACTATAACATAGAACATTTCCCATACAAGTATTCTAATTATTTTTCTCCTTGAAACACCTACTGAAAGCATACTGCCAAATTCATGTCTTCTTAGGTATATTGTTATAGAGAATATTGCATATAATGATACAGTGGATAACAGTAAAAATAATACCTTAATTAAAGTTCCATATATATTTATATTGTTAAGACTATCTGAAAACTTTGTTAACATTTGGTTTGTTGAATAAACGGCTATGTCCTTATCACCGTACTCTTTTTCAATATTTTCTTTAACCGTATAGAGTCCATATCCTTCAGCAATATCCAGTAAAACCATGGAAATAACCTTATTGTCGCTTCTGAAAGGTAACACCCTTTGATAAACTGGATCCTTTGCTATTTGAAACGCAGCTTCATAACTGATGAATGCACTGCTATCATATCCCATTCCCGTTTCTTCTAATACATTAGCTACTGTGAATTCCCTTCCAAAATACTTTACTGTATCACCAATTTCTTTAGTTATATTAGCTCCTAATATTATTTCATCGTCTTGTAATGACGTAATACCATCCTTTGCCAACCAAGGTACTACTGCAAAATCCGCATCAATATCAAATGCAATTAGCTGCATTGGACTATCACAGCAATCTGAACTTAAAGATGATATGTAGAGCTGTGAGCTTACTTTATCTACACCTTCAACTGCACCAATTTTGTCTAACCAGTTTCTATCAAAATTTACAGTACAGGGTCTCCCTAAAAACAAGGCATTTTCAATGCTTGAAACAAAAGTATCTGGTACGACAATAATGTCTGCGCCTATTCTTTCTCCAGTTTCTGCTATTCCCTCTCTCATACTTTCAGTCAAAAATTCACCAAGAAATAATGCTATAGTAGTAACCACTAATAATACAAATATAAGTATTGTACGAAAGCTCTGATATATCAAATTACTTAATGCAATATTCCTAATAGTAATTTTCCTGTTCTGTCTCATTTATCTTCACCAAATTTCTCTTATTACTTATTATCAAATGGAAAATATTGAATACTGAAAAAATTATTAGCAAGCTTGAAAGCACATAAATGGAAGGAAAGCTTTCGGCTTGACATGCCATTGTTTTCATAGCGCAACCACCAATTAAAATACTTGGTATTAATATGGCCACAATACTAATTGGTATTGTAGCAATAGTAATTAATAATCTTTCTCTGTTAGTTTTTGTGAAAAAGTACAGAATACCTGTAACTAGTAAAATAATTGCGATACCAAGCTCAGCCCTTTCACTGTAGTAGCATCTCATTGGTTTTTCCATAACCTCACACACCTTGAAAATTGTATGTGGACCAACTATCAATAAGATAGCCGTAAATAAATAAGTAATTGCTGTAATTAATTTGTTTTTCATATATATACCAATAAACCTTTCTTATTTAAAAATTTGTTAAAATTAAGTATGTTCCAATATTGAGCTAGATAAAACAAATCTTATAAAAAGTAATCAGGAGCCTTAATCTCTCCTCCAAAATGTAATATTTCAAGTATTTCAGTTCTATATTTCAGAAATGCATCTTGATTTCTGGCTCTTGGTCTTGACAAATCAATATCAATTATTCTTTCTATTTTTGCTGGTCTAGGTGACATTACAACAACTTGATCTGATAAGTAGATTGCTTCATCAACATCATGTGTAACCATTATCATTGTCATTTTGTGTTCTTCCCAAATCCGAAGTAGTTCGTCCTGCATATTCATTCTTGTAAATGCATCTAATGCTCCAAGTGGCTCATCTAGTAATAATACTTTTGGATGCCCCACTAATGCTCTTGCCAAGGAGGCTCTTTGACACATTCCTCCTGACACTTGATGGGGATAGGCTTTTTCAAAGCCCGTTAGTCCTACTAAATTAATATATTCATCAACATCATCTTTCTTTTTTTTGTATTCATGTCTCGCATGTAATCCAAAGGCTATGTTTTCTCTAATAGTAAGCCAAGGAAACAAATTAGCCGCCTGAAAGGCAAAACCTCGCTCATAACTAGGCTTAACTATTTTCAAACCATCTAGGAAAATTTCTCCTTCATTTGGAATATCCAATCCAGCAACTAGTCTGAGAAGTGTGGATTTACCACAACCGGACGGACCAATTAGCGATACAAACTTTCCGGGCTGCACATTTAAACTCAATTTATCTAATGCAACAATATCTTCTCCTTTTGAATCTGGATTTTCAAATATACGAACCACATCTTGTATGTCAATTTCTCCTACCATTTGATAACCCCTTTCTGCCATACCAATATCCTATCTCTAACCTTAAACAATAAAGTTAATATTGTTGTACATATCACAGCTATAATTATCAAACCTGCATATACTCCCGGATATACCATCATTTGCTTCTGCCAGTTAATATACCAGCCAATTCCACAAGAACTTCCCACCATTTCTGCCGTCATTAGTGTAATAAATGACGAACATGTTCCATAAAAAATACCGAGAAAAATGTTTGGCATAGCACTTGGAATTCCTACTTTAAATACCTGATATAAGGTGCTTGCACCTAATGTTCTGGAGACTTCAAAATAAGCATTGCTAGTATTATGAATACCACTGCTGGTCATCAGCGCTGTAGGAAACCATACTGCAAATGCAATTAAAAATACACTTGCTGAATATGAAGTAGGAAAGGTTGATAAAGCAAGAGGTATCCATGCTGTTGTCGGTATTGGCCCAAGTATTCTTGTAACAGGATTTAACCAATAGCCAGCTGTTTTACTAAAGCCTAATAGTATGCCTGTTATAAATCCAACAGTGCCTCCGCATAAGAAACCCTTTAATAATAATTTCAGTGAATATACAATACATTCAATTAAAAATATTCTATCCTCAACCAAAGTTCCAATTACCCTATCTAATGAAGGAAAAAATAATTTTGGAAGAAATGCATATTTAAGAGTGACTATATTTAATATATTT
>JAEWZA010000041.1 GCA_023395575.1 Bacillota bacterium | reverse complement strand
ATACGAAAGAAGGCTCACCTATTATCAAAATGAAATTAAGCAAGGATGAAAAGGAATCTATACTTGCTGAAATGCAAAAAATTGATATTTTTAATTACCCTGAATCCTTTCCGGAGTATCTTCATTGGTCTCTTCCAGTTAAGCAATATTTAGAAGTAACGTATAAAGGACGTAAGAAAATTATTGAATGGACTATTGATAATATGCCTCCATTTTCAATAGATGTAGGAACTAATGAAATTTCATTTGAAGATAAATATAAAGATAATGAGGTACTTATATTAAATAAAATGATTAGAAAAATTATTGAAATAATTGAGGCTAAGCCTGAGTACAAAGAGTTGCCAGAAGATAAAGCACGTTATGCTGGTAATTTTTCTATAGTTAATTCAGTGCTTTTAAGTTGATGGATGTCCAACTTAGTCTATTAGTTAAATAAATTAACTAGTTGTGCTATTTTATTTTGAACTGAGTTTGCAGATAACTACTTATTACTTATACTGGTACGCGAGTACCAGTAAGCCATTACTATAAAATTACCATGCAAGGCTTATATAATGATTAGCATAACGGGTAAAATTAGAACTTATATTTTGGGGCAAAATAAAAGGTTCAGATAAGTTAAATACTAAATCTGAACCTTTTATAGTTACACTTTATCAAGCATAGCTGCTCCAGTCTCTTCTTCAAATTGCTTTTGATATAGGGAAAAGTAGTAGCCTTTTTGTTTCAAAAGCTCTTTATGGGTTCCACGCTCTATGATATTACCATTCTTAACCACCAGTATAATGTCAGCTCTCTTGATTGTTGACAATCTATGAGCAATTAAAAAGGAAGTCCTGTTATTTAATATGTGCATAATGGCGTTCTGAATCAATTGTTCAGTCTGAGTGTCGATTGAAGAGGTGGCTTCATCTAGTACGAATATTTTGGGATCAGCTATAATTGCTCTAGCAAAGGATATCAGCTGCTTTTCACCAGTGGACAGGCGGTCGCCGCCTTCACCAATGTTGGTGTCCAAACCTTTATCCATACTATTGATAACATTATCTGCAGCCACAAGCTTTATGGAGGCTTCAATCTCTTCATCTGAGGCATCAAACTTTCCATATCGAATGTTGTCTCGAACTGTTCCAGAAAACAGATGTGGACTTTGCAGCACATAGCCTATGTTATTATGAAGCCATAGCTGTGAACGCTCTCTATAGTCTTTTCCATCGATAAGAATCTGACCGTTTGTTGGCTCAAAGAATCTGCAGGCAAGATTCACAAGTGTGCTTTTACCTGCACCTGTTTCACCTACAATAGCAACAGTAGTACCAGCAGGTATCTTGAGATTGAAATCTTTTAGAATATACTCATCGCCATCAGGATACTTGAAGGAAACATTCTTAAACTCAATATCACCTTTTATAGTTTCCCAATTTTCTTTCTTAGGGTTAAAATTGTCACCATATTTCTCAATAACCTCAGGAGTGTCAGTTATATCAGGTTCAGTTTCAATTAACCCTGTTACACGTTCAATATTAGCCTGAGTAGAAACAAAATCGGCAAAAACACGAGCAATTTGCTGTATTGGCTCAAATATACTTATGCCATAGGTGATAAAGACAGAAAGTGTTCCCAATTCCATTGCATCATTTATAACTAAATAACCTCCACGGACCAAAACAATGCAAACTGCAAGAGTGCTGAAAGATAGTATTATTGGAATAAATATAGCATTAAGTATAGCGGCACGCATAGTTGAAGAATAGAATTCATCAGTAATTACCGAAAATTCCTTCAGGTTCTTATCTTCAATAACCAGAGTTTTAGAAGTTCTTGCACCTGTAATACCTTCATTGAAGGCTCCGGTTAACCTTGAGTTGATTTTTCTGATTTTTCTGTTTACATTTAAAATTTTCTTCTGAAAATACATTGTAATAAGAGCAATAACTGGGATTACGCACATAACTAATAGTGCCAGCTTGAAATTTAATAATAGCATAGCAATGAAAACGCCAACTACATATACAATTGCCCACAAAATATCTGTCATACCCCATGATACCATTTGTCCGATACGTCCAGTATCACTCATAACTCTTGCCATCATATATCCTACAGGGGTAGTATTGTAATAACTAAAGGAAAGCTTTTGAAGATGAACAAACACTGCCTTTCTGATGGCTTTAGCAACATTTAGTTCTACCTTCATTGAATTTTCTATAAACACAATAACTGCAAATACCTGCAATAAAATAACACAACCATATAAAGCGGCAAATTTCCAAATACCCTCTGTTGAAGCAGGTATAACAAAATTGTTAATTGCGTATCTCTGAAATAATGGGTAAGTTACATCTATAATAGATAAAAAGATTAAAAAGCCCATTGCCGTAAGAAAGTGTTTCTTATACAGCTTTACAAATGGTATTATTTTAGCCCAAACTTTAAATGAAAAGGGCTTTTTATATTCTTCCTCTTCAAAATAAGCCATTAATTGTCACCTCCAAAATGATCATCCTTAGCAGCATCTAAAAGCTCAGTTTCAAGACTGCTCTGAATATCATATATTTTTCTGTAAATTCCATTTTCATTTGCCAGAAGCTCGGAATGGGTTCCGATTTCTGATATTTCACCAGAATTTAAAACCATAATCACATCAGCTTGCATTAGGGTTGTAATTCTATGTGAAACAAGAATAACTGTGCTTTGTGAAGTGTTCTCATTTAGCTGAGCACGAATTTTTGCATCTGTCTCGGCATCTACAGCGGAAAGAGAATCATCAAAAATCATGATTGGCGATTTTTGCATTAACATTCTTGCAATGGCTACTCTTTGCTTTTGTCCACCTGAAAGAGTAACTCCACGCTCGCCTACGATGGTATCATAACCTTTAGAAAAACCAATTATCGCATCATCAACTGCCGCTATGCTTGCATTGTGACGAATTAGCTCAATATCATTAGTGTTCTTGAAAGCGTCAATGTTTTCCTTAATTGTTTTTGAGAATAAAAAGGGCTCTTGAAGCACAAAGCCAATATTGCTTCTTAAATAATCAAGCTTTATGTTTTTGATATTAACTCCGCCGATTTCAATAGTCCCACATTCATCAGGAAGCTCGTAAAGTCTATCTAGCAAATACATTATTGTAGATTTTCCAGAGCCAGTTCCGCCTAAGATACCGAAGGTGGTACCAGACTTAATTTTAAATGAAATATTCTTAAGAACAGGCTTAATGCCTTCATAGTCAAAATTAACATTTTTAAATTCAATGTCGCCGGTCATATCAGGTGTAATTGCACCCTCGAAATCCTTTTCTTCTTCTTCAGAAATAATTTCGTTGATACGGCTGAGGGAAACACTGGTTTTACTCATTTCAGATAGTATTCGCCCAAAATTTCTGATAGGCCAAACCAGCATAGAATTATAGAAAATAAAAACTAAAAATTCTCCTAAGGTTATTACACCATTAGCAGCTTCAATAGAGCCCAAAACTATAATAAGCATTACCTGGAGACTTGAAAAAAAGTCACCAATACCCCAGTATTTGCTAAGCAAAAAGCCTAACTTAATCCAGTAATTTGCGAAATAATCATTTTTAACATCAAAATTCTCAATCTCATGAGCTTGCCTTCCAAAAGCACGAACGACACGTACACCTGTAAAGTTTTCCTGAACCATAGCTGATAGAGCACCTTCGGCCTCATCAGCATACTTAAACTTATCAGCAATTTTCTTATAGAATATTGAGGAATAGGCTATTACAATAGGTATAAATGCAAGAGCAATCAGAGATAGCTTTACATTCATCATAAACATAAGCAGGAGAGAGAAGGTAATTAAAAAAACCGTTCTGACCATCTCTATAAATTGCAGAAATAAAAAATTTCGTATAACTTCAACGTCAGAGGTACAACGCTGAATAATATCACCGGTTTGATTTTTGACATGCCAGCTGTAAGGCAACTTTTGAATGTGATCAAATAGGTGATTACGAAGCTTTCTGATAGTACCTTCAGAAGCTTTTGCAATACAAACTCTAAATAGATATGTAAAAGCGCCTGATAATATTGCTAAAATAAGAGCTGCTAAGGAACAGAAGAGAAGGTTGCTTCTTAGCATATCTCTGCCACCATGTAAGTTGATATAGTTTAAAATTCCTTCTGGAAGCTTTAATGGCTCAGTTCCAATTACTGAGTCAATAATAATTTTTATAATCTGTGGCAAAAGATAGTTAAAAATAATTGCAAGCATGGTTGAAAAAATTGCAAGAATAAATAACCATCTAAAGCCTTTAATAAAAGAATAAAGCATTTTTAGTCTGCCGTTATTGTTTTGCTCCATACTATCCTCCCACGCCTAATTGAGGCACAAAATATATTGAAACTATAGGTGGAGAACCTATGGCTTCTTAAACGATTTTATTACTTCCACAGAGTTATTATCATTTATATTTATCTTTTTTAAACAATGAATTACATAAATATATTAGCTCAACTAACCTAAATAGAAAGTCTTATGTACTAAATTTAGCAATTGTTGCTGCAAAAGCAATTGCTTGACTTGCCTTCAACAGCATTTGAGATAGGCATGTATCTCAAAAAATACACAAAAATAGGGAATAAAAAAACACGATAACTCATCGTGTTAATAATACTATAAATGACGGTTACTCAAGTGGTTAACCTAATAGAAAGTATATACGTACTAACTATATAGGTTCGATATTAAATTACTTAAAAAACACCTCATAAATCTTAGTTGTTTTCATTTTTTAATACACTCCTTTCACCGTAGAATTGTTTGTAATTAAAATTACAAAGTAGGAAAAAACACTTACTTTGTAATAGTAGTACACAAAGGTAAGTTGTGTCAATAGTTTTTTGATTGCAATTTTAAAGTTTTATATCTAACAATAATATTCAGAGGGTAAAGGATCTTGAATATGTGGACAGAAAAAGGCTAAATGAAAATCAAATTAGTTTTACGCAAAATAAAAACCCTGAACACAGCGTAATCGCGAATGTACAAGGCTTTATTGGTGGAAGGAGATGGATTCGAACCATCGAAGCGAGACGCAACAGATTTACAGTCTGCCCCCTTTGGCCACTCGGGAACCCTTCCATGTTTTTAAAACAAAATGTCACAGATTTTTGCGACAAATAAGATTATGCATTAATTTGTTAAGATTGTCAATACTTTTTTTATTATAATTTTTAAATAATATTCTACATTTTATTTTTATTATGCAAAAAAACGCCTAAGCCTCTCATAAAAGTTAGTTAGACGTTTTTTATTTTATTTATTAACTTTAGTGTTATGTATTTTATTCATGTTATTGATATTGTAGTTTTTAACAATTAATTGAAATAAATTTTAATATTTACTTTGCTGCTTTTATAGCTTCTTCTACTGTTGCAAACATTTTATACCTTTGATCGAATCCTAAAGACTTAGCAACTCTCATTATTTGTGAATTAGTTATTATAGAAGAAAATTCGATTATGAAAATATTTTTAAAACCATCTTTCATATAAAGTTCCATGCATTTTTGCAGTAATGGCATCATTTCTTGAGGTAGTACTTTTAATTCAGTAGCGTTGAGAATCAAAGTTGTATTTTTTGTATCCAATGTCTTTACTTTTTGGGAATACTCAGCCATAAATGATTTTGCCTCATCTTCAGAAAAAAGACCAGCGTTTTTAATTATAAGCGTATTACCTTGCAAATCAAAACTATACATATTTATCAATCCTTTCCTCTTAATAAAAGTTTCTACTAATTTATACATTATAAAATATAATTTTACAAAAATCAATAATAATTTACAATAAGTACGATAATGTGGTGAGGAAATCTGCTATTATTCTAGAAGAATTTGAAATTAGAGAAATGTCAATTAGTTATATGTAGAGTAGATAGGTGTGGAATTTAACTTTTCAATTGAGTTTTTGTGCAAATTCTAAGAATTTTTTTAAAATTACTATTGACATAATCTGCTTTTTTTATTATAATTAGGTTCGTTCGTTTCTTGAGGGCCTTTAGCTCAGTTGGTTAGAGCAACCGGCTCATAACCGGTTGGTCCGGGGTTCGAGTCCCTGAAGGCCCACCATTTTATTCCTTAAGATACGTACATATTAATATGTTTAAACGCCCAGATAGCTCAGTCGGTAGAGCAGGGGACTGAAAATCCCCGTGTCGCTGGTTCGATTCCGGCTCTGGGCACCAAAATATAAAATAAAAGCGAATTTTGAGTAATTTCAAAAACTCGCTTTTTATTTTTATATATTCAATTTTTGTTATTTACTTATATTGTATTTCTCAAAATAATATACTAATAAGATGACTTTAGATTCTGTATACTCTTATCTGTTATTCAACAATATTTATTTTCAATCAAATCTTCAATATTTCAAGTTGACTATTCACATACTTAAAAGAAAAACTTTATTCATAGTTAATTACTACCTATGAAAATTAAGAAAAATTTGTTAGAATGTTATACTGAAATGTACTTAAAAATTTCATTGTTGTAAATATATTTTTTGATGTTTATTAATAGGTTAATAATATAATAATGAATAATTATAAAGTAATAAAATATAGTGGATAACTATTTTTTCATAAGCTGTTATTGATACAAGCAATATACTTTAAACTATTTCAACAGAAAAGAGGATTAATGCATGAATATAACTGAAAATTTGCAATACTTATCAGAGCTTGTTGCTATAGCAGGATTCGAAAAAGCTTCTGCCGAAAAGGTTGCGGAGTTATTTAAAGGCTACTGCGATTATGTAGAGGTTGATAAATTTTCAAATGTAATTTGTATAAAAAAGGGAACTAGTGAAAAAGCAAAAAAAATTATGATAACTGCCCACATTGATGAAATTGGATTTTTGGTAAGGTCTGTAGATGAAAAAGGCTTTGTTGGAATTACAAGCATTGGTGGAATTGATAGCAAAATTTTATTGGCACAGGAAGTAATTATTCATGGAAAGCAGGAGATTATAGGTATTATAGGCGCTACACCACCACACCTGATGAAAGCAGAAGACTCGAATAAACCTGTTAAAATAAATGACTTATTTGTGGATACAGGTTTTTCTGGAAATGAACTAAAAGAAATTGTCTCTGTGGGAGATACTGTTTCATTTAAATCAAAATTTACAATTATGAATGAACAAAAGGTAAGCGGTAAGTCTTTGGACAATAGAGCTAGTGTAGCATGTATGCTAGAAATATTGAATAGATTAAAAAATATTAAGCATGAAAATGATATTATTTTTGTAGCTTCAACACAGGAAGAAACGTCTTTGGTTGGTGTGAAAACGGCAGCATATTCATTATTGCCTGACGCGGCAATTGTAATAGATGCTTGCCACGGTGATATTCCTGACCTTTCAAAGGATTATTCCTCTACACCAGGAAAAGGCCCTGAAATTTCAATTGGACCAAACCTACACCCCAAAATGGTTAATAAGTTGTTCGAGCTAGGCAAAGAATATTGCATTCTATTTCAAAAAATGGTGGAGGCTGGTGATACTGGAACAGAGGCATGGGCGACACAGGTTAGTACAAAAGGAATCCCTACAGCTCTATTATCTATTCCAATTAAATATATGCATACTGCTGTTGAAACATTAAATATTGAGGATATTAAATTTACTGCCAGGCTTGTAGCAGAATTTGCAAAGATGGGAAGCACTGAGTTAGAAGAACTAATTTCAATATAGTGAAAAAATAGTGAGAAATCAACTTTCGTATATAGTCTATCTGTGCAGGAGTATTATCAATGGTTTGTTGACAAAACAACTCGAAAGTATAGTATATGCTTACATGGTGCACTTTCGAGTCTCAAAAAACGCAAGCGTTTTTTGCCAGTATGGGTAGTATGTGCTTACATGGTGCACTTTCGAGTCTCAAAAAACGCAAGCTTTTTTTGCCAGTATGGGTAGTATGTGCTTATATGGTGCGTTTTCGAGCTACAAAAACCACAAGTGGTTTTTGACAGTGTGTTGGATATATAGGAGGATAATATGCTTATAAAAGAACTTACAGATTTAAATGGTGTTTCAGGAAATGAAAAGGATGTCAGAGATTTTATTATTCAAAAAATAGATAATTGTTGTGATTCTATAAAAGTGGACTCTATAGGAAATATTATTGCCTATAAAAAAGGTACAAACAGCATGGATACTGGAAAATTTAAAGTAATGCTGTCTGCACATATGGATGAAGTTGGATTTATAGTATCGGGATATACTGAAAAAGGGTTCATAAAATTTAAGTCAGTTGGAGGGGTAGACGATAGAATACTTCCTGGAAAAAAAGTTTTGGTAGGAAATAAAAAACTGGCTGGAGTTATTGGTTCAAAGCCAATACATCAACAGGAGAAGGAAGAGAGAGAAAGAATCACCAAAATTAAAAATTCATATATTGATATTGGTGCAGATACGAAGGAGGAGGCTGAAAGATTGGCGCCTCTCGGAGAATATATAGCCTTTGACAGCCAGTTTCTTGAACTAGGAAGAGACTGTATAAAGGCAAAAGCACTTGATGACAGAGTGGGATGTGCTGTCTTAATTGAGGTGTTAAAACATAGATTTGAATTTGATATGTACGTTTGTTTTACGGTACAGGAAGAAGTTGGTTTAAGAGGTGCGCAGATTGCAGCTTATAGTGTAATGCCTGATGTTGCATTAGTAATAGAAGGAACAACCTGTGCAGATGTTCCAAATGTAGAGCCCCATGACTATTCAACTGTATTGGGAAATGGTGCTGCACTCACAATAATGGACAGAACCTGTTATTGCGATAAAGGAATGGTTCGTTTTCTTTCCAATGTAGCGACTATGAACAACATTAAGTTCCAGTATAAACAAACAACTACAGGTGGAAATGATGCAGGACAGATTCAAAGAACTGGTACAGGTGTCAAAATAGCCTCTATTTCAGTACCTTGCAGATATATACATTCACCAGTATCGGTAATGTGCAGGAGTGATTATGAAAGCGTAGAGAGGCTTACTCTTGCAGCATTAAAAGAAATGAATAAGGATAAGGATTTTTTAAAAACTATTGATAAGCTGATTTGTTAATAAAATATTTATTGTTTAATGTAAATAAGTTTTTATTTTAAATAATTTAAATTTTCCACTGCAAAAATCTATCGGTGTTTAAGCTTATCAATGGTTTGTTGACGAAATAATTGCTTGAATTAGTAATGGTTTATCTTCAGTATTTTAGACGTCGCACACATTCACCATCCATGGTTCATAGTGTGCTAAAACCGACATCGTGTCGGTTTTTCGGCAAAAATACTTGCGACCCACCAACTAATTCATGCAATTATTTCTAATCCAACTTTCCATTGATAAGTTTAACACCTACAATTTTTCAACTGGGAAAGTTGAGTAAATAATTTTATATAATTGGAGGGTACCATGCAGGAACTTTTAAAGAAGGTAACTCAAGCTTTTGGAGTATCAGGAAATGAGGAAGAAATAAGAGATGTAATTACTTCGGAGATAAGAAAATATGTTGATGAAATAAAAGTTGATAATATGGGCAATTTAATTGCAATCAAGAATGGAAAAAATAAGACAGATGGTAAGGCAAAAAAGATTATGCTAGCAGCACATATGGATGAAATAGGTATTATTGCCACATTTATTGATGAAAAGGGATTTATACGTTTTTCGAATATTGGTGGAGTATCAGCCTTTAATGCTTTGGCACAAAGGGTCAGATTTAAGAATGGTACTATTGGCTGTATAAGTGCAGAAGAAAAGCTGGAAGATTACAAAAACCTTAAGCTGGACAAAATGTTCATAGATATTGGATGTAAAAATAGAGAAGAGGCAGAAAAGTTAGTTAAAATCGGAGACACAGCTACCTTCGTGGGAGAGTTCTACGTTCAAGGTGATTATGCAATTTCAAAGGCAATGGACAATAGAAGTGGATGTGCTATATTGATTGAGCTAGCCAAGACTCTTCCTAAAACAGATAATGAAATTTATTATGTTTTCACTTCTCAAGAAGAGGTTGGGCTAAGGGGAGCAAAAACAGCAGCATTCGGTATAATGCCTGATTGTGCAATTGCAATTGATGTTACTCTCACTGGAGATACACCTCAGTGCAAGGACAGAGAAGTTAAATTAGGCAGAGGACCTGCAATTAAAGTTAAGGATAGTGCATATATTGCTCATCCTCTGATACGAAGAGAACTTGAGGAACTAGCAAAAAACAATGGAATCCCATATACCTTGGAATTGCTTGATAGAGGAGGAAGTGACCCTGGAGCAATACAGTCTACTGGCAATGGAGTACCCTGCGGAGGAATTTCCATACCATGCAGATTTGTTCACTCTCCCTCTGAAATGGTAAGTTTAGAAGATTTGCGAAATTGCGTAAAACTAGCTGGATTATATGTAAGTAAAACTTAGTCTGGCTGGAGCGAAGGGAACAGGGAGGCTGTAGTTGCACTTGTTGGAATTGTACTGTCACTATGAACGAAAAAATAGAAAATAAAAAAGGGTGAAAAAATAAAAAAAGTAGTGGTGGTAAAAATTCGAACATTTTTAATATTTATAATGCAAACATTCGGATTTTATTGTATAATATTTGATGTTGCAGAGAAGCTGCTAGCTTTAATTAAAAAATAGTTGAAATATTTCTATAAATATTGTTTTAATGACAATTGACTTAACTTTCACAGTAGAATTATAGGTGTTTAACTTATCAATAGAAAGTTGGGTAAGAAATAATTGCATTAAGTGATTAAAGCTTTTTTAACAATATAGTATCAAATGGAGGAAAATTTTTACATGAAAAACGTTTATGAAAGTCCTTTAAATGC
>JAEWZA010000054.1 GCA_023395575.1 Bacillota bacterium | reverse complement strand
GGCTCATAGGATTCACCTAAGGATATATGTACAGATAGAAATATCGGAACGTGGTAAGGTTAGAATGTGGAGCGATTGCACGTGATGAAGCAGTAACAAGAAAAGTGAAAATTCATATAACTTGTTTTAATCTGACTGAAAGTAGAGCCACAGTACCTTTGAAACGGTGATAACAAACCGTGGAGGGATAGGCTCAAGTTGTATTTATGTTAAAACAATAATTGTAAATGACTCAAAGGTTCGAGTATGACTAAGAAAGGCAAAATCCACGAAGGAGAAAGCCGACTTTGACAACGAAAAAGGTTCAGAAGAAACAAAAACTTCGCAACGCTGAATACTATGATTTTCAAGATATTCAAGACGAATTGTACTCCAAAAGTAAAGAGAACAAGGTTTTTAAAGACCTAATGGATGTTATATGTTGTGATGAAAACATCAAGCTTGCTTATCGTAATATTAAAAAGAACAATGGTAGTAAAACAGCTGGCGTTGATAAGAAAATATTTATGATTTGGCAAAATGGCAAGATGAAAGACTAATTGAACATGTGAGAAAGAAGTTTCAGTGGTATCAGCCACAGGCGGTTAGAAGAGTAGAAATTCCAAAAGGTGATTCGGGTAAAACAAGACCGTTAGGCATTCCAACAATTATGGATAGACTAATTCAACAGTGTATTCTTCAAGTACTAGAACCTATATGTGAAGCAAAATTCCATGAAAGAAGCAATGGTTTTAGACCTAATAGAAGCGCTGAAAATGCTCTTGCTCAATCCTATAAGTATATGCAAATAGGTAAACTTCACTATGTTGTTGATATTGATATCAAAGGATTCTTTGATAATGTCAGCCATGGCAAATTGTTAAAACAGCTATGGCACTTAGGTATTAGAGATAAAAAGCTAATAAGTATTCTATCGTTGATGCTCAAAGCTGAAATAGCCGAAATTGGTTTTCCTAAAAAAGGAACACCCCAAGGTGGAATTATATCACCTATACTTTCAAATGTTGTCCTTAATGAATTAGATTGGTGGGTTGCCAGTCAGTGGGAAGATATTCCGACTGATTATAACTACCATAAAATCAGAAAAGATAATAATAAGACGGATAAAGGTGATAAATATAGGGCTCTGAGAAGAACAAAACTGAAAGAATGTTACATAGTGAGGTACGCCGACGACTTTAAGATATTTTGTAGAAGCTATAAAGACGCTGAAAAAATTTTTGAAGCCACAAAATTATGGCTGAAAGAGCGTTTAGGGCTTGACATTAGTCTTGAAAAATCAAAAGTTATCAACCTTAAGAAACAGTACTCAGAATTCCTTGGATTTAAACTGAAACTTCATAAAAACGGAAAAGATAAAAAGGAAAGAGCTAAGTATACCGTAAAATCTCATATTTCAAGCAAAGCCAAAAGAGCCATCAATAAAAAGACGAGAGAACATATCAAGGAGATTCAAAAGCCTATTAATATTGAAAAGGGCTATGAATCAGTTTTAAATTACAATGCATACGTACTTGGTATACATTTTTATTATAGGTATGCAACACACGTATGCAATGATTTTGCTGATATTGCTTTCTCAGTCAAAAAGAGCCTAAAGGCAAGATTTAAAGACGGTTTGAAAAGAGAAGGGAAACATCTTCTACCCTGCATTAAAGAATATTATGGTAAAAGCAGTCAGTTGAGGTTTGTTCATAATACTGCCATGGCACCTATTGGATTTGTTCAACATAAAAATCCTATGTTTAAGCCTTTGACAGTGAACAAATTCACACCTGAAGGGAGAGTTTATATTCACAAGAAACTTCAGAATGTGGATATGAATATACTTCTATATTTAATGAGAAATCCATTTAAAGGACAATCAATTGAATATAACGATAATCGTGTATCTTTATATGCAGCGCAACAAGGTAAATGCGCAATTACAAAAATATCCCTTTCAATTGGTCAAATGCATTGTCATCACAAGATTCCAAAAGAGTTTGGTGGACTTGATATTTATAAGAATTTAGTTCTTATCACAGATGAAGTACACAGATTAATTCACGCAGTTGACAGCGACGTTATTCAAAAGTATTTAAAGATTTTAAAGCTTGATGACAAGCAATTGAAAAAGTTAAACCAACTAAGAATTCTTGCTAAACGTGAAGTTATAACAACGTAATTTTCGTTGAATTTACAAATTATTTTAAAAAATAAACACAATGGAAAGCCGTGTGATGGGAAACTATCATGCACGGTTTGGGACGGGGGAAAAGCTGGAGATAAAATCAAAGGCTTACCTATCGTCATAGAAGTGGAATGACAGAATTAAAGCAACTATAATATCAACTTTGGGTGCAGTCCTTGTTTCATCGGCAATTACCTTAATTGCATCCTACTATGGAAAAACTGTGTCAACAGGGTTTTAAAAATATGTATGGAGCTTTTGTAAAAATGTATACAGCATATTGGGATAACTCAACATATGAAAAGACTATCTATAATGGTTGGCAAGTTAAAATATGTGCTAAGTATACAATTTTACGGAAGCTCTTTATGAGGGGTGATAAATTGGATAAATTACTTGAACTGCTTTTCGCACCTGTAATTAACGACAGCGCGGCATGGCTGGGACAAATGTTCTCCGGTCTTGCCCAAATTACACTTAATGTAGAATATACACTTTGGGGTACTAGTTATAACAATGATGTAATGGCAACGGCACTTTCAAGGGTTCAGAAGCTATGCCTGGAGATGGCTGTTGCAATGATAATATTGAAGTTTCTGAAAAAAGGCTTTGAAACTTATGTATTATGGACTGATGGTGATGCAGATGCAGACCCAATTCTTTTGGCCACAAGCTTTTTCAAAGCACTCGCAACTGCAATGTCATTTCCAGTTTTATACGGATTTCTGGTTGAAATTACTCAAAACTTTACTGAGGCGGTCAGAGTTGCGTTGGGTGTGGCCTCTAAGTACGATTGGTACGATCCGAACGCATTACTAAGCACTGGTTTGTTTAATTTAATAGGCTTACTTGTAGCATTAATACTGCTTATAGTGCTTTTTATGCAGTTCGTAAAACGTGGAGTTGAAATGTTTGTACTAAGACTAGCATTTCCTATAGGCTGTATAGGGCTAATGGATTCTGACAAAGCAATGTATAAGTCTATGTGCCAAAAACTATTCCAGTGTGCTGCAACAATTGTTGTACAGGTTGGGCTTTCACAGCTGGCACTTAGTATTATATTTGCAAAGCATACAGTAGTTGCAATAGCTGTTATAGCGGCTGCACTGGGGACGCCCAAATTCCTTCAGGAGTTTATGGTACCCAGTACGGGCGGGGTAAATTCGGCTACGGTATACCAAGTGTCAAGGCTTGTTCAGATGTCCAAAGCAGTGCTTAGAAGGTAGGAAATTATATATGGATATTATAAAGGAAATTTCAAAATGGCTTATGCCTGTTTGTATAACGGGGTGTGCGGCAAGAGCAATATACTGCCTCATACAGTCAAATGTCAGTGAGGATGATGCAGCAATGTTTAGAAAACGTGCAAAACATGCTGTAAAATTTGCAATAATAGCTGCGCTGGCCGAAACTATAAAACAGTTAGCAGAAGCCTATTTTTTTGGAGGTAAAAGCATATGAGTGAAAATGAAAGCATAGATACCCTGTATATACCC
>JAEWZA010000386.1 GCA_023395575.1 Bacillota bacterium | reverse complement strand
ATTATCAACAACGTCGTTAATAGTAAGCACGGTAACTGCCTGTAGCATTTTAGCTACATCGGAAGTCTCTGCTACTTCCTTAATCGGCTCTACAATATTCATTTCTTTTTCTGAAATAACGTCAACTGCATATTGCATTTGTCCATTTTTTTCATATGAGAAAGTTTTTAGTGTAGCAGGATCAACAGGTAATATATCTTTCTTTACAAAATATCCATAAGTAGGTTCAAACTTACTGGTATAGTACGTGCCAACCAAATAAACTTTTGACTCTCCACTGATTTTACAGTACCTTCCATCTTCTGTAAGAGTATATGAACCAACTTGAAGCTCTTTTGAAGTTCCATCAGAAAGTCCAACCTTTACAGTTAAGGGCTTGTCCAATCCATATTTGGATAAGTCAGTTGCATTTTCCTCTATAACCTTGTTAGCAATAATAGAAGACATGTCTGTAATAGCACCATCTGCATTTAGATTATCTACTTCAAATTCATATGCAGGCTCTATTGACCATTTGCCATCCTTCTTTGTTATTGTAAAAGAACCGCTCTCATTACTATAAGACAATGTTGTAATCTGTTCTCGGTCAGACTGCATAACATAGATTGTATCATCAACCGTAGTATCATCTGCTGGCTCTGTATTGGCTGTTTTTTTGCTATTTATAAAAAAGTATGCTCCAACCAACAGTCCCAGGATTACAACAAGTATAACAGCATTCCTATATAACTTCATATTTTACAAGTGCCTCCTTCTAGACCAAACAGCCAATCCAATTACCATAATAATAACTGGAACAGCACCAATTAATATAATGGAAATAATCTTTGCTTGGCTTTCAGTAGTAGACAAACTTTTTGTTGAAACTACTTTTGGTGAAATTGTTGTTTCATCTGTTTTGTCTGACAGCCAGTTAACTATAGTTCTTGTAAAGTAAGTTTTACCATTTGAAAAATATGATGCATATTGACTTGATAAAGCAGCATCTGTCAAAAATGTTCCATTACCAAAAACTAAAATCTTACTACCACCAGAGATTTCGGAAGCAATAGCTAAATCAAAAGGACCTTTTTCGATAGCACCCTGTTCTGCAATTTTAACTGACTCTGCTTCATAACTAGTTGTAATCAAGGATTTAGTAGTTAGCCATTCCTTTGCTACTTGTAAAATACTTAAGCTTCTTGAATCAGGCATTAGTACCTGAAATTCACCATAAGAATTAAAGCTGGAATTGATATCATTTGCTGTTAATGCTGCTA
The DNA here is from genome assembly GCA_023395575.1 of Bacillota bacterium. Classification (GTDB taxonomy): domain Bacteria; phylum Bacillota; class Clostridia; order Acetivibrionales; family DSM-1351; genus Ruminiclostridium. The sequence goes on along the minus strand of JAEWZA010000386.1, from coordinate 10,097 downwards.
CAATTGAATACTCATCTCCTGGCAAGCAATTACCAATATCTCTTACCTTGTCATAATTTAAAGCTATATTGAAAGTTGCAAGAATTTCTTCAAAATTGGTCAACTTGTCAGCTGATTCAATTGGGTCAAATAAGAAAATTGCTCTACCACCAGCTTCTAGATAAGTTTTTAATACAATTTTTTCAGATTCAGATAAATCCACCTTTGGAGATGCAAATACTAGCAATTTGCAATCCTCTGGGATTTTATCTACAGTCATAAGAGAAAGTGATTTAACCTCAAAATTATTGTTTTCTATATCGGCTCTCATTTGTGTTAAATTTGATGTCAGAGAATATTCATTGTGACCTTCAACAAAATAAGCAATAGGAGTAACATCTGAAGTTACAAATTTGACAGCACCTGTTATAAGAGGCTCAGCTTTGTATATTCTGCCGTACATTGAATCTTCACCGTAGAGATCCCTTGCCAAAAGCCTTTTAACCTTGTTGCCACTCTTTACAACAAAATCTCCCTTTGCAATACCTTTAGTTTTATCCTTGTCAAGAAACGTAAGTGTTCCAGGATCCTTATCTGGATCAACATAAGTAACAGTTATTCCGTGTTCCTTGTACTCATCTAAAATATTAATTAATTGTCTGTATTGTGATCCTGCTGGTATTTGTCCATCATCAAACAAACCATAAATTGTTACTTCTTTTTTAACTGAATCTAATATTTTTTTGCTATCATCGCTAAGACTATATAAACTTGATGAAGTCAAATCCAATTTAAAATCACCTAAGCCGACAAGCAGGTTAATTGCGACAGCAATAGCTAAAACGATAACTACTAATATTATGGAATTTGAACCATACTTAAGAGATTTCTTGTTAATTTTAAATTTCCCCACTTTTTATCACCCCTTGCTCCATCTTCTTTTTTCTATTACTCTAATTGCTAAGAATACAAATACTGCTGAAAAACTTAGATAATATACTATTGCTTTAAGTGAAAGTATTCCCGCAAATAAATCTTCTGTTCTCGAATACAAGGAGAACCAGCTGAGAATATCTGACCACACTCCACCAAGATTAGGAGCTATTCCTTGTAACAACCACATAATCAAAAGTCCTACTACACTGATTATTGCTGCTACAATCTGACTTTCAGTTAGAGATGATGAAAATACACCAAAAGCTATAAATGAAGCTCCAAGAAGTATATAGCCCACGTATCCACCAATTATTTCAGATATATCAGGGTTACCAAATACTTTAAGTAATATAGGATAAATAAAAGTTATTACAGTCATAACCATAAAAACAGAAAAAGCTGCTAAGTACTTTCCAATAACAATTTTGGCCAAACTAGTTGGTGATGTGCTTAGGAGCACCTCAGTACCACTTTTTCTTTCATCAGCAAGTATTTTCATTGTTAATATAGGAATTATAAGTATTAAAAAAAGTGACATATAAGATAGATTTAAGTAATTATACTCCGCAGTTGGCGAAGCTAAATTGATATAAAATATCATTGATGATAGTAATATAAACAAGCCAATCATTACATACGCTATTGGTGAAGTAAAGTAAGATCTAAACTCCTTTTTGAATACGGCTAACATAATTATATAACCTCCTTTTCCTGCGTGGTTAATTGTAAGAATATCTCTTCAAGTGAAAGATCTAAAGATTTCAATTCAATTATAGGATATCCAGCTTTTGCCATAGCAAAGAATAGAGGTCGTCTAATATCCGTCTCTTTATCAGATTCAATAATATATTCAATTACATCAGAACCTTTTTCAATATGAGACTCCACATATTTAATTCCATAAATTTCTTCAATACTGCCCACAATTGAGCTCTTTGGTCCAGCAATTGTTACTGATATTTTACTAACTGTTCCCATGCCCTTTGAAAGGTTTTCAGGAGTGTCAATTGCAGCAATCTTACCTTTATTTATAATTACAACTCGTTCACAAACAGCACTCACTTCAGGCAAAATATGAGAGCTGAGAATTATAGTATGCTGCTTGCCAAGTGCCTTGATTAATTTACGAATTTCAATTATCTGCATAGGGTCTAGTCCAACAGTAGGTTCATCTAGGATTAAAACCTCAGGAGCACCTAGTAGTGACTGAGCAAGTCCAACTCTCTGCTTGTACCCTTTTGACAGATTCTTTATTAATCTTCCACGTACATCACCTAATTTGACAAGCTCCATAACGTCTGAAATTTGACTATTTTTCTGTTTCTTGCTAACAAGTTTCAAATCAGCAACAAAGTTAAGATACTCATTAATAGTCATATCCATATATAATGGCGGTAATTCTGGCAGGTATCCAATTCTCTTTTTTACTTCTGTTGGACTTTCCATAATATCATACCCACATACTTTTACCGTACCCTCGGTAGAAGGAATGAAACCAGTAATGATATTCATAGTAGTTGATTTTCCAGCACCATTTGGACCAAGAAAACCAAGCACTTCACCTTTTTCAACTGTAAAACTAATATCGTCTACAGCCTTTATCTGACCGTAACTTTTGGTCAAATTCTGAATCTCGATCATTATTTTCCCCCCTAAATTGTTCCGTACATTTTTTCAAAAACATTTCTTCTACTGATACACATACATATTATCCACGATTATTTTTAATAAACTATGAACGGAATGTAAAATTTTCTTTGAAAAAATGTTTATTTCAATGAAAAATGGCTAATTTAACATTCATGTTATAGTTTAGCCATTTATTGATTATATATTCTTTTTAAAGTGTTTTCAAGTGTAAGCAAAAGCTTCTGTTCAAACGTCACCTTCTAGTTGCTATTCAGCCTTAAAATATTATCAAACTGAATATAAAAGTGTTCAAACTTATCAATGGTTTGTTGACAAAATAATTGCATGAATTAGTAATGATTCATGCAATTATTTCTAACCCAACTGCCCATTGATAAGTTGAACACTTACCATATAAAGTTTATAAGTTAATTGAGCTGTTGCGAAACAACATTTTCTGTATGCCAATGTCTTATTGCAAGAAATAGTACTCGAGTGTAATATATATCTAATTGCGAAGCTCGGTTAGAAATTGATACTAGAAATAATAGGTGAAGAACAAGTATTGTAGCCGACACAGTTACAGGAAGTAACTGTGAGTATTGACCCGAGACAGGATGCCTTTGTTCAATACGGTCGGCGGAAGTGCTTGTTCTTCACCGCAATTATTTCAGTGTCAATTTCGTGAGCGAGCTATAGATATATATTGCACGGGAGTGCTATTTAAGTAGTTTACTTTTGATTATATTATTTCGTGATTTCCACCGGTACCCTCTATTGTTCAAAACCCCGCCTGTTACTTCTAATCATACTAGATAGAATAGGAACTAGCAGCGAAAACCCTATAATTATAAACCACTCACTTATACCTAATGCCACAGTATCAAAAATTCCTTGTAATACTGGAACATAAACAACCGCCAATACCATGATTATTGAACACAAAACTGCTAATACTAATGGTATGTTGTTAAATAAAGATATTTCAAATATAGTTCTTGTTTCCGACTTACACTCAAATACATGTATCAGTTGAGTTATGACCAAGGTCATAAAAGCACTAGTTCGTGCTAATTCTACATTATCTAAAATGAACAAGATACTCACAAACACACCTAATGTGCTCAGTCCAATAAATACTCCTCTTGTAACTATCAGCTTAAGTAAGCCATGTGAAAATATATTATCGTTTGCCCCTCTAGGTCTTCTCATCATAATATCTTTTTCTGGAGGATCTAATCCCAGAGCAATTGCAGGCAATCCATCTGTAGCAAGATTAACCCAAAGGATTTGGATGGGCAAAAGAGGTATTGGAAGCATCAACAATATGCCTAAAAACATTGTCAGCACTTCTCCAAGATTACAAGCCAGCATATACCTGATAAACTTACGTATGTTATTATATATTACACGGCCTTCTTCAACAGCTGCTACTAGAGTTGCAAAATTATCATCTAACAATACCATTGACGAGGCTTCCTTTGTAACATCAGTGCCAGTTACCCCCATTGACACACCTATATCGGCCTCTTTTACTGCTGGTGCATCATTTACTCCGTCACCAGTCATTGCTACAATATTCCCTAGCGACTTAAGCACTCTGACAATCATAAGCTTGTGCTTCGGCGATACTCTTGCATAAACCGAGACCTTTTTTGCTACTTTTGACAACTGTTCTTCATTCATCTTATCCAGCTCTGCTCCTGTCAAGACTTCATCTCCATCACAGTAAATATTTAATTCCTTTGCAATGGCAGCGGCTGTAAGCTTGTGGTCTCCAGTAATCATTATTGGCTTTATACCAGCCAATTTGCATTTTTGTACTGCTACTATAGCTTCTCTTCTCGGAGGATCAATCATACCCATTAATCCAACGAAAACAAGGTCCTTTTCTAGATTTTTGGCTTCTGCTCTGTATGTTCCCCCCTCTAGCTTTTTATATGCCAAACCCATTACTCTAAGTGCATTACTTGCCATTTTGTCATTTATTTTGGTAATATTTCTTTTAGCCACATCATCTAACTTAGTAATTCCTCTTGATGACATAACTCTATTACATTTATCAATAATCATATCAGGCGCACCCTTTGTGAATACAAAAATTTCACCAATAGAGTTTTTACAAACTACAGACATACACTTTCTATCAGCATCAAAGGGTATCTCATCTATTCTATGATAACTGTTACTCAGATGGCTCCTTGTTATTCCTGCTTTCATGGCTGCAATTGTCAACGCAGCTTCGGTTGGATCTCCTGTTATTGTTACATTGGCTTGTTTCGAAAACAGGCCTTTCAATTTGCCAATTGCCATATTACTACTTTGATTAGTAGAACATATTGAATTATTACACATAGCTCCTATTTCCAGAGCCAGCTTTATACCCTCTATTCTAAGTGGGTCGGTTTGCTTATTATCAACCTCAAAGCTGCCCTCAGTGCTATATCCACTTCCAGTTACATCTAGTTGGTAATCGGCTGCATATATCTTCCTAACTGTCATCTTATTTTCTGTTAAGGTTCCTGTCTTGTCAGAGCATATTATGCTTGCACAGCCTAATGTTTCAACTGCGGGAAGCTTGCGAATCAACGCATTTCTTTTTAACATTCTCTGTACACCTAGCGCAAGGGAAATGGTAACAATTGCAGGTAATCCTTCCGGAATGGCTGCCACAGCTAAACTAATTCCTGCCAAAAGCATGGTTAAAAGCTGTTCACCCCTTAAAATTCCTGTTATAGACACAATAGTACAAATTGCCAAGCATCCAATTGCAATATATTTTCCCAGATGGGATAGCCTTCTTTGAAGTGGTGTTTCATCATCTTCTATGTTTTGAATCATATCAGCGATATTTCCCATTTCAGTCTTCATCCCTGTTGCATAAACTACCGCCTTGGCTCTTCCACCTGTTGCAACTGTACCCATGTATACAGAGGATTTCTTGTCATAGGAATTAATTTGAGAATCTTTAATTTTTAATGCATGCTTTTCTACGGGAACAGATTCCCCCGTAAGAAGTGATTCATCAACGCTTAAACTATTACATTCAAGAATTGCGCTATCTGCAGCAATCCTGTCTCCAGTTTCAATTACAAGAACATCTCCCGGAACGATTTCCTCTGCCGGAATACTAACCTGCTGTTCATTTCTGATAACCTTTGCATATGGTGCTGCCAGAGATTTTAATGCCTCCATTGTTCTCTCAGTTTTAAATTCCTGAACAAATCCCAATACAGCGTTTACTATTACTATTGCGATTATTGTGATTGCCTCTGTCGTATCACCCATAAATCCAGATATAATAGTTGCTAATATAAGAATTATAATCATAACATCTGTAAACTGTTGAAACAGAATTTTCAGTGGAGATATTTTTTTTCTTTCGGATATAATATTAAAGCCATGCTTTTGAAGCTTTTTCTTTGCCTCGTTGTCAGTAAGACCTACAGTAAGTATGTTTTTAGAATTTGCAATGTTTAATCTAGATTCGGCTACGCTCATCTTGTCACCTATAAAAATCTTATATTAGGAGCCTAAAAAAGATTTTTACCTTTCGTGTATTCTAAAAATATTTCTATTCATCAAAACACCGAAATAGTACAAGATTATTGTAGGATTTTTACTCTCAGTTTTTATTCTATTCAGCTTTCTCCTATGAAAGCTGTAGACATTTCTTCAATGGATTTTTTTATTCTATTCCTCATATACACGCCTTACTGTATTATGACACAGTACTGCCTCAATCACCTCTACCGTAAGAATTTCATTGGGTATTTGAATTTTGTATCTCAAAATCATTTCTCCGTCTCTCTCACTGTTTATGAATTCAGTGTCTGTTACTGTTACTCCTAGTTCTTCAATAAGATTAGAAAGCTCTCGCACTTCTCCTCTTTTTATTAAAGTATGAATACACAATCTGATGTTTTTTTGAGAAGTCCTTCTCATTTGAACCTTTCTAATTACTACCAAAGTTAGAAAAATGATAATAGTTGCTATAAAGGCACCCGCGTAAAAGCCAATACCTACTGCTATTCCCACACACGAAACAGCCCAAAGACTAGCTGCTGTTGTTAGTCCTTTTACATTTATACCTTCTTTAATTATGGTGCCTGCACCTAGAAAACCTATCCCACTGATAACCTGAGCGCCTAACCTTGCAGGATCCGCGTTTACGTTAGGTGAAAATTTATGAAAAATAAATTCAGATGTAATCATTACTAATGCAGAACCTACACATACAAGTATATGCGTTCGAAAGCCTGCCGGCCTATGTAGGTGTTCTCTCTCAAATCCGATAATTCCTCCAAGGAGGCAAGCTTCAAGAAGCCTTATAATAATTGATATATAAAATTCAGCTTGACTGCTAAATGTATTGACTAGCCACATTTTAGAACCTCCACGCCCATTATTAGGTATAATTTAAGGTTAGACTCATTTATAGTGAACCCCAATTTATTCTAAGCCTTTGCTATTCTGAGTTTATTTTCTCTTGCCACGTTTTAACGCCTGGTTTCAAAATAAAATTTTTCGATTGTACAAAAATTTATACACCGTCAAAAACCACTTGTGGTTTTTGTGGCTCGAAAATGCACCTTGTTCGCACATGCTTTATTTTCGAGCTATTACATTCAGAGGCGTTTCATCGGGGCGGGAGATATTCTCACCGCTATAAAACCAAAGTGGTACCCTCCATTTATAAAAGAGGGGGACATTTGCTTGCCTCGATATATTATTATACCAACATTATTCATATAGTTCTACAAATATAACAAAGGGCTGTATAGTTGGTTAACTACATAGCCCTTTACTCAAATATATATATTTTATCTGAACATTCTATTAATAGCACCTGTAACTTTTATTTTTGAACCCTGCAGTAATTCAACAACCTTAAATCTAATTTTTATAGGTATGTCATCATCATTCTCTGCAGTTGTGATAAGCCTAAACTCCTCAGGAGAAAGAGAACTTTTTAAGTCATTCTTTACTGAGTCAGGTATTGTACCATGAGTTGCATCGATAAAGCATAAGGGCGGAAAAAGTACACACCACCAATTGGCTCCAGCCCCTTCACCTATAACAACCCTAAGGGCTTCATACCTGCCAGCTGGTAAGGATATATCTCCATATACCTTAGTAGGAAAATCATAATTTCCCATTGCAGCATTTACACTATAGGAGAAATTATTCTTTGAAATTACTTCCTGTGATATTTTTTCTATATTTCTTAAATTATTGTTAATAATATTTTTAGTTTCATTAATGTCCTTTGAATTAGCCAATTTTCCCTTCATATATTCAATTATAGCATCACGGACTTGTAGCTTTAAAGCTTGGTCTGCATCTGAATCACTATTGGCTATTACATGAAGTCTTATAAGATTCTGCGAAAGTCCCGCATTCACATCTTCTGCATAAATGCTAGATACAATCCATGCCGCAAGTACCGACAAAATTAATACTATGACAGCCAATTTTACTATATTTTCTATTTTCTTACTTAATGGATTTGATTTTAAAAATAATACCACCTTACTCATGAAATTCCCCTCCAATTTCCCCACTGTTCTATACTTATTTATTATTATCTGTAATTAAATGTAGAGTTCTATTTTAAATAGCCACATTGCTCGTTAGGCTAAGCCCTCAATATTGTTCAGACAGATAAAAATATTAACAAAAAAGGTTTCATGAATAATTATTGTCAAAAGTTCTAGCAATTATACAAGATATGAATTAATTCTGAAAATTTACATTATTTAAATTGAATAATTAAGGTTGATATAAAAATAAGACAAGCAACCAATGGTCCACTCGTCTTAATTTTATAATAACTATTAAACTCTGAATTCTAATTATCCATATATAGGCTAGTAACTTATGCCTGCATATTAACTGTTATTAATTAAGGAATACAAATCTATGCATTCTGTTTTTTATCATATGCAGCTCTGATAAAATCCCTAAACAAAGGATGTGGCTTATTTGGCCTTGATTTGAATTCTGGATGGAACTGAACGCCAATAAACCAAGGATGATCTTTCAACTCAATAGTTTCAACAAGCTTTCCACTTGGAGAAAGACCTGATAAAAGCATACCACTCTTAGAAAGAGCCTCCCTATACTCATTGTTAAACTCATACCTGTGTCTATGTCTTTCATATATTAGTTCATCATTATAAATTTGATAAATCTTTGTGTCTTCATTAAGCTTGCAGGGATAAACACCTAATCTCATTGTACCGCCTAACTCATCAATGTCACGCTGATCAGGCATCAAATCAATTACTGGATATGGAGTTTCCCCAAACTCAGAACTGTTTGCATCATGGAGTCCTGCAACATTTCTTGCAAACTCAACAACGGCCATTTGCATACCAAGACAAATTCCGAAGAATGGAATTTTATTCTCTCTGGCATAAGTAATTGCAGAAATCTTACCTTCAATTCCTCTATCCCCAAAGCCACCTGGCACAATTATTCCATCAACATCCTTCAAATATTCCCCAATATCAGCACTCTCGGCTTCCTCAGAATTTACCCATTTGATATCAACCTCAACATCATTTCCTATTCCACCATGGCGTAAGGATTCTGCAACGCTCAAATATGCATCATGTAACTCAACATATTTACCTACTAAAGCGATGGTTACAGAACTCTTTGGATTTTTTTGTCTCCTTACCATTTCTTCCCATTCAGCTAAATCAGGTTCTTTACACTCTAGACCTAATCTTTTACAAACTATTTTTGCTAGACCCTCTTTTTCAAGCATCAATGGAACTTCATAAAGCACTTCTGCATCAAGATTTTGAACAACCGCGCCCTCAGGTACATTGCAGAATAGACTAATCTTGTCCTTCATATCCTGAGATATGAATTTTTCTGTTCTACAAACTATAACATCAGGTTGTATTCCTATACTTCTAAGCTCCTTAACACTGTGCTGTGTAGGCTTTGTTTTTAGCTCTTCAGACTTTCCAAGATATGGAACGAGCGTTACATGTATATACATAACATTTTCTCTTCCAACATCTGTAGATACTTGCCTTATAGCTTCAAGAAACGGTAAGCTTTCTATATCACCAACAGTTCCTCCTATTTCTGTTATAACAACATCAGTTCTTTCTGACTTTCCTACTCTATATACTCTGTCTTTAATTTCATTAGTGATATGTGGAATTACTTGAACAGTACCTCCAAGAAAATCACCTTTTCTCTCTTTATTTATAATGGACCAATAGACTTTACCTGTTGTAATATTACTATTCTTACTAAGGTTTTCATCAATAAACCTTTCGTAATGTCCTAAATCCAAGTCTGTTTCTGCTCCGTCTTCTGTTACATAAACCTCTCCATGCTGGTAAGGACTCATAGTACCTGGGTCAACATTTATATAGGGATCAAATTTTTGAATAGTTGCGTGTACTCCTCTTGCTTTTAAAAGCCTTCCTAATGATGCTGCTGTAATTCCTTTTCCTAATCCGGAAACCACACCACCAGTTACGAAGATATACTTTACTGACATTGTTATGCTCCTCTCGACATTTTCC
>JAEWZA010000360.1 GCA_023395575.1 Bacillota bacterium | reverse complement strand
CATATGTCCAGTACAGTACTAATATAAAGAATATACTGATTGATGATATAAATTCAGAAAAAGCAGCTATATCAAATTACAGGAAGCATATTGAATTAATCAAAGACAAGAACATTCAAAAATTACTTAAACGTATAATATTGGATGAAGAACTTCATGTAATTATATTTACACACTATTTAGAACAGTTGTGAATATAATCAAGATTATATTTTTAAGCTATAGGCTTCTCAACCTTTGGGAAGCCTGTTATATAATAATGAAATTTATTTTATTTCCATTTTTTTATTAAAGAAAAAATTTGTGACTTGTTGCAGTATTTTGGGTAAATAAATAAACCCATAATGAAAGAATATCATGAATCCTTGAGGAACTTTTATTTTAATAAATTTCTAATATAACTCCCCATACCTTTTATCTTTATCAGTATATCTGGATGTGTGGTTATTATTTCTATCAATCGCTTCAATATGAAAATTTTCATTACGGCTCCAGACATATTCACAATTATTTATAAGAAAGTATGAATTTCCATTGATGTCCTTCACTGAATTGTAAAGTTTTTTATGATCATCTCCTGAGAATTGAGCCTCGTAATACTTCTCAGTACTAGGGTGGGTCAAAATAAAAGAGAGCTCCAGGTCTGTCATAAACCTTAATTAAACTTTCGAAAACCTTATTTTCTAGCACAAAATAATAAGAACAGAAAAGGTACTGTTCTTATTAGTATTTTATTATTTAACCATTTTACTGTTATAACTGCTTTTAAATGATGCAGACAGTATATTCTCAAGCTTAAAAATCCTGATTTGGTTTCTCAGGAAGCAATGTGCACGAATATTGTTGTCACTTATATCAAGTACTCTAATGTTTCTTTCTGTTATTTCATTATCTTTTAAATACATAATCCGAATGATTCTGTTACGCTCAAGCGATGCTTTAAGAAAATAATTTATCATAACAATCACCTAATATAATTTTATAACGAACATATGTTCGTGTCAATGACAAATAGTTATTCTTTTATACTTCGTAAAATTTTGTTTATTACAGTCTGGTTTTTTTCTATGCCTATTTCTGCAGTTAATGACCGGTTAGAAACCCTGTTTTACTTCTATTTCTAACATTTACCCTATTTTATTATCTTCTTTTCTTTCTAGTAAAATGTTATAATCAACTATATACATATTTTAGGAGGTGCCCACTTGAATAGTAAGCTAGAAATTAAATTGCGAAATGAACAGCCAGAGGATTATAGAATTGTTGAAGAACTCACAAAAGAAGCTTTTTGGAATCAGCATATGCCTGGTTGCGATGAGCATTATCTTCTGCATGTCATGAGAAATGCTCCTTGTTTTATTAAGGAATTGGATTATGTAGCTGAAATTAACGGAAAAATCGTTGGAAATATTGTTTATACAAAGGCAACTTTACTTGATGACAATGATGTTCACCATGAAGTCCTTTCATTTGGGCCTGTTTCTGTGTTACCTGAATTTCAAGGTATGGGTATAGGTAGTAAGCTTATCGAATATACAAAAGCTATAGCCAAAGAGCTTGGGCACAAGGCAATACTAATATACGGAGACCCCGAATACTATCGTCGATTTGGTTTCGTACCTGCAGAGACCTTCAAAATTGGAACACCTGACAACATGTATGTATTACCATTACAAGCCCTAGAGTTAATCCCTGGCACGTTTACAAATATTCAGGGAAGATTCTTTGAAGATGCCGTCTATCATATAGACCAAGCAGTATCTAAAGAGTTTGACAAGACTTTCCCCCAAAAAGAGCTGCGAGATGGGCTTCCTTCACAAAATAGATTTAGGTATTTAACAAGCATAAATAGGCCCAGAAAATGAGTATATTTGTTGACAAAGGTTGGCTACGTTTAGGATTTCGTGTTAATATGGTTACCCTAAAATTAACATAACCACTCAATCATCAATGAATAAAAAAACACAAATTTATCAAGGCGGGATTTTATCCGTTATATGCAACCTTGATAGATTTGTGTTCTTAATACTATAAAAAAACGAGTTATGTTAACCAAACACAGGAAATTAAAGTTTCCCTCAAAGTTCTGTGCCTTGCTTAATAAATGTAGAAACTTATTCCTTCCAATTCCCCAGTTTTAGCCAACTAATTTATTACTTATTTTGTGCGTAATGATGGGAGCATGGTATCTCTTATTTTTACTTAACTGTACCTCTTATTTCACCATTACTTTTAATTTTATAGCAGCACTCATAACAGGATAAGACTTTACTACAAATTCAGGCATTACTACTTCTACAACAGAACCTTCTTTTATATCACTGTAAGAATCAACATTCTCCAATATTGTTTTGGTATTCACCGTAATGGATGCTATGTCAAAACGAGTATCACTTTCTTTCTTACCCTCTACCAAGAATGTAATTCCGTCCTTACCCTGTACTATATTCTTAACTGTACCTCTTACTCCTACTTCACCATTACTTATTACCTTTAATTTTATAGCAGCACCCATAACAGGATAGGATTGAGCTACAAATTGTGGCATTGCTACTTCTACAACTGAGCCCTCTTTTATATCACTGTAAGAATCCACATTCTCCAATATTGTTTGACTATTTACTGTAATAGATGCAATGTCATAAACGGTATCATTTTGTTTTTTACCCTCTACTAGGAATATAATTCCGTCTTTGCCCTTCACTATATCCTTAACTGTACCTCTTACTCCTATTTCACCATTACTTATTACTGTTAATTTCACAGCAGCACTCATAACAGGATAGGATTCTGCTACAAATTCGGTCATTATTACTTCCACTACTGAACCTTCTTTAATATCACTGTAAGAATCCACATTCTCCAATATTGTTTGACTATTTACTGTAATAGATGCTATGTCATAACGGGTGTCATTTTGTTTCTTACCTTCTACTAAGAATGTAATTCCATCTTTGCCCTGTACTATATCCTTAACTGTACCTCTTACTCCTATAGCTGTGGCAATTTCAGAACTGTTAAGACTTACAGTACTACTTGCACTATCCCAAGCCACGTCTAATCCTATAGCCTCTGCAATAGCTCTTACAGGTAAATATGTACTTCCCTCTACAATCAATGGATTTATAGTTTTCCCATTCCCATCCTTTAAAGATAGTGTCTGGTTGTCTAACTTAACAACAATATCTGGTCTTATTACCGCGGTTACAGTTTTAAATACTGTTGCTGCCCCCACTGTTGATAATCCGGTAACAAGTAATGCACCAGCAAAAATTAATGTTTTTGAAAGTTTGAATTTTGGCATATATTTTTCTCCTTTTATACAAATTTTGTATTACATTATTTAAGACGAGAAAAATTAAAAAATGTTCCCTTAGATACAATAGTTAAGCACCTCAAACTTCGTAGTTGAATATACTGCTTAAAGCTTAGTAATATCAGGTGTGGTAGCATTATCAATGGAAAATTGGGTTAGAAATAACTGCATGAATTAGTTGTATAAAAAAAGCTTGCTGAATAAATACAATGAATAAATTAAAATACATACTATATAATATTAGAGAGAATTTATATTCAAAAGATTTAGTTACGAATTTATTAGACATATTTGTAAATTATAATCAGCATCAACTGTTGCTAATAAAATGTCTTTGACATCCTTATTATATGTGGTATTTAATACATCTATAAGCCAGCCTTTAGTTCTATTTATTTCATGAAGAGCTTTCAAATCAATTTTTCCCTCTCTAATAATAACTACCGGCAAAAGGAAAGGGCTTCTAGGTATTTGCATATCATTTGGCGTAAGCGTTTGATAGGCTGAATCTAGAAATATAGATATGTTCCCTCCCGGCTCCCACAAGGCAATAGCTATCTTTTTTATATTATCTACCTTTTGTAATCTAATTTCGGATAACATATAATCAAGAGTAATCTTTGCCTTAGCCATATTTTTATATATAATTTCACCGTTTTTGATAATAATAATCGGATGAGGTGAAAGAAGCCTTTCGATTTTTTTTAATTTGAGTGCTAGCTGTAAAAATAAATTATAAATCACTACCAATGCTAGAGTTGTTGTTATTGGCCCAGTCATTTTCGCATTCTCATCAGATAAAGGGTGTGCTAATATATTACCTAAAATAATGGCTATTATAAAATCAAGCAGTCTTAATTGTGAGATTGCTCTTTGTCCTAAAAATTTAGCCGCTAATAAAAGTACCAAAAATGCTATAACGGCTCTTATAATCCATTGGCCTATGCTCAGAGCTTCTTGATAAAATAAAAAATTCAAAATAAATATACCTCCTGTTGAGTCGTTGTTATTAGTATGGTATTTTTTTGAATTTATTATAAATAATCAAAAAATTTTTTGTTGCTCTGATAAAAATAATGCTTATAAAGCAGAAAATAGTAACCTCAAGGAGCAGTGGTTCATAAATTTATCTGCCTTAAGGTTACTATTTTCAAATATATTTATTACCTTATATCAAATATCAGCTCCGACGAGTAAATATTTATTCTAGTTAGTTATTACCAAAACTGTTAAAATGTGATATAATATTATTAGCGAAAGTTGCTAATATCAATAGTTCTAGGGGATAA
>JAEWZA010000320.1 GCA_023395575.1 Bacillota bacterium | reverse complement strand
TACTTCGATTCGCCAACTAAATCTATACAATTATTTCTAACCCAACTTTCCATTGATAATCCTACCACACCTGATATACTAGGCTTTAAGCAGTATATTCAACTGCGAAGTTTGAGTAACACAGCTAAAATCCACCTCTATTGCCTTAAGTAGAGGTGGATTTTTATTAGTGCATTTTTACTATCACAATACATTAATTTTATTAGAGATTTAAGAGAATTTTTAGGGCAAATAATTTGCTTAGGAGGCTTAGCCTTGGTGGAGAATTTTTGAATAGTTGTTATAGTGAATGTCTTGCTCCCCAAAGAAAATATTTTTGGCACCAAGTACCCCAAGTGCTTAAAATTTGTACATCTTTTTCTTCATTTAAGTTAGAAATCCAATAATCATTTCCCATATATATTCCTACATGAGTAATAACCTTATCAGCTCTTGTAGAAAAGAACATTAAATCACCAAGTTGAAGCTGCTTAAAGGTCAAAGGCTGCCCTGTTCTTGCTTGGTCACTGCTGACTCTTGGTAAATTTACCCCAAACTTTTTATATACATGCTGTGTCCAACCACTGCAATCAGTTGAATATGGAGGATTAGTTCCACCGTATTTGTAAGCTGTAACAGATTGAAGTGAACGTGCATAATCAACTAAATCCCTTTTCTTTTGATCTTTTGTTCTTACAATAATATAGTCATTTACGTCAATCTTGTTTGGATTCTCAATATGAGGATTTAAGGAAATCAAGTCTGCCAAGCTCATATTATACTGCTTGGCGATTTTTGCCATTGTGTCGCCCTTTTTAACATAATATTGAGCATTAGCTGAAGTCGCAGATATAAAGATAAAAATTGCTGCTAATGCCGCTGCTGCTAGTTTTTTCACTTTTATTCTCCCCTTTTATCTATAATTGTGAATTTACACAGATTTATTATCCCTTTTTTCTACTTATATTATTAGATTTTAGATTTGCAATTTCTTCATAACTTACAAAAATATTTACTTATAGAAAAATTATATATTTTGTGATGAAAGTACTACTTGTGATTGTCCTCTAATATATCCACTGTAAAATTTGAGTCTATTACAATAAAAACTGCCCAGACTTAAAAGTAAAGGCAGTAAAATCGGTGTGGGAGTTGCAGAAATATTTAATTTTATCAGTAAGGTTGTTATTACATCATGATATCTTATCTCGTTATGTTAGTTTATTTAGACTTAAATCGCACGTAATCTATTATTGTTTATATTGGTACGCGAGTACAACTTAGATAAATGTGATACTTGGTTAAAGATATTTGTTTGAATTTGTAGGTGAAGAATAGTTAGTTATGCCGTAAAACCTACAGGACGTAGGTTTTAGCTTAAAAATGAAGCATGGATGCTGAATGTAAGCGACGGTATAACTAGCTATTATGAACCTATAAAAATTCAACAAATATCTTGTAAGTAACACATATAGATAAGTTTGTACGGGAGTACCTATAAAAAAATACTATAAACTTACGCTGCAAAGTTTATATAATATTGCACAACAAGTCAAGTTAATTTAAATGCTTTGCTATATCCTTAATATCTATTTCTTCAACACGAGTATCTATTTCCTGTTGTACTTTTTTTGATAATGCCCACCCTAAAGGAATATCAGTTTCTGTAGCACCAGATTCCGGTAAAGTATAGGTTATAAACTCACCTTCATAATAATTAACAAAGTCACGTAGCTTTTCTAGATTATTCTTTGTATTAGAGTCCCTTATTTGCAATGAAGTCTCTATAGGTGCAACAAGCTGATCAATCAATGTTTTCCTAGAACTTACGCTATCAGGTAAGCTGACACCATTTTTTAGATATATAATTATTGGCATTATATCTGTTCGATAAATAGATTTTTTCTTTTTCTCGTATATTTTTTTTATATTAAATAATACTTGATAGGCTGTATTAGCTCCTGTATTATCAAAATAACCACCATCTACTAAGCTAATAACACTGTTATTCTTGTCTTTCAGAGTTCCTGCCGGAGAAACATAAGGAAAACGAGCAGATAACAGTGAGGCTGTGCTTAATGGAACGTCACTGGATGTATTTTCTAGCAGATCTATATAGAATTCACGAGGCAAATGGAAATTATTTTGATTATCTGCACTACTTAAACCTTCGTTAATTCTAATATTGCTGAGTAATACAGGATAACCATTCTCTACCTGTGTAGTATTTAAAAATAGTGGTGGGATTGAAGGGTTATTCAATAAAGATAGTAATGGGTCACTAAAGGTTGTATCATCATTTAAATTATTTTTCCAGTTATACTCCCAGGTTTTTTCAAATATCTTTGCACTGTCAAAGGATTGTATTGGAAAAGGAATCAATAATTGAAGTACTTCTCTAGTACACAGACAAGCTATAGTAGGTGAAAGATAATCCTTTCCAATAATATCTGTAATCTTGTTCTGCATATCATTTCTTCCATTACTAAGTGGCGTAGCCCCTTCATTTTTATGATGGTCATAATAATTAAGCAATCCATCAAAGACAGTAGCACCAAAACTACCTCCAGATACACCGCTAATAGCGAATAAGTGATTTCTAAAATCAGGGTAATCTCTTTGAGTCCTTGCTAAAAACTGCGCACTCCAATATGCAGCTCTGATGCCTCCACCCTCTGACAAAACAATAAACATAGGAACTTTTTTATTTTCATCACTTGTTTTATTTTTAACCAGCCATTCTTCAGTATAGACACCGATGCTCTTAGTCTTATCTATCGTTGAACCTTCAACAAATCTTATATCCTTATTGCTGTTAAAGAAGCTAAAGAATATAATTAATACTGCTAATAAAAGATATAAAGGAAATCCTAACTTAACACTGTAATAGCGAATCCAATACAAAATAGGAAGCCAAATACAGAAGCAAGTAATAAGTATAGTTACCCCATCACCAATGTAAATTGTAGAATGAATTGGAAATATAGTTATTACAAGCAGAATAATACTTGAGATTATTGTTGTAATTATAAGAGTTCTTCTTGTATGTACAGGCAGATTCTTTAAAGGAACTATTCTCTTTTCTGGTTTTAATACTTCATGCATTTGATTTACTGGTATCAATTTGAATAATCTACGTCGTAAATTAACTATAATAGCAAAAATAACAGTTAAAATTATAAAGGTTATGCCAATTGCAAATAGTGGATTTATTGGAGAAGTGACATCAGATTTAGGTGATTGTTTCAAGAATGCTCCAGCTATAAACAATAATGCAAGTGCTCCTAATACTCTAGGTGTATATTTTACAATAATTTTTTCATAATCTCTTAAATTAGATTGCTTTTGATACTCTATGTAATAGAAAACTCGTGCCCAATACCAGACAAAAAATGCCCATAATGAACCAACTAGAACAAGTATAACAAAGTGATGAATTTTCCCAAATTCACCCAAAGCTATAATAGCATCAGTTACCTGATCAACATTAAACAGCATAAGCCCTAAAAGCAGGACTGCAGTAAAAGAAATGCCGGCTACGTTAATTATTTTAGCTATTCTAACCATTGCATCCCAAACTTTACTTAAAACATTCATTTTCCCCCGCCCTTTCAATATAAAATAAATATTAATTAACAAACAATTATTTAAAACAGCCGAAATAAGCATCCTTTTTGATAATAACAAAATATAGCTTAATAAGTACTATATTACCATAATACTACAATTACTGGCAATTATAATATATTTATCCTAGTTAATAACTCAACTTTCCTAAATGAAAACATATGTATCAAACATATCAAATGAAAAGTTAATTAATTCAACTTTCCCTGTTGAATTGTGTAAGTGTCTAACTTATCAATGGAAAGTTGAGTTATTAACAAAAAAATCACCCTATCATATTTGATAAGGTGATTGCATTAAAATATAACAATTTACTTTACATAGTCCTAATCCTATTCAATATTTTAATTAACAAAAATTGCTATACCAATTTAAGTTATTTAATTATTTTTATGCTGCATAATTGAAAATAAACCGTTAATATTTTAATTATTTATTTTACTGGAAGCGAAGGGATACTTCCAAGTAAATACTGCTTAAGATTTGCAAAATCAATTGCATCAACTGCATTGTCTAAATTAACATCTGCAGCTAATTTACCATTCTCAGCTGGGAATGTAGTAATACTGCCCATTAGATATTGTTTTAAAGTAGCAAAATCTAAAGCATCAACGATTTTATCGCCATTTACATCTCCATAAATAAAAGTAGGCTGTGATGTTGTGTTAAACTTCCACCAACTCACGTTGAATAGGTAATTACTTCCACCTGTGAATTTGAGGTATAAATCATGTACACCAGTTGCACCACTGACAGAACAAGTTTTTGTTTCATAAGTTTGCCAACCACCAGTTGCTGGTACTGCACAAGTACCTACCAACTTTCCTGTTGGGCTATCTAAACGAAGCTCAATATTTCCTCCGCTAGTATTACTTGCTACTCTAGCCTCAAAACTAGTTGCTCCCTCGCCAAAATCAACGCCTCTTACTCTAACCCAATCTCCATTTTCAATAAATGAAAGATTACGACCACCTTCACCACATACTTCTGTTTCAATACCAGATTGCTCAGCCATAGTTACTGCCAAATTCTTTTCATATGGATTTACACTTTTTAGCTGAGTTAAGCCGTCTTTTGTGATTGTAACTTTCTTTATAGTACCATCAGAATTAAATTCAAGACGGTCTATACACACGTTTCTTTGATATGTTGTGTCAACTTTATTTTGAGTTGCAACGTATCTATTATGATAAGCAATATACCAATTATCCTTGAAGGTAAATATTGAATGATGGTTGTTATTACCACTATTATCAGGTGGATTAGCCAATACTGTACCCTTATGTTGGAAGCCAGTTGTAGGTTTATCACTCATCATATATTCAATAGTAGCTGCACCTTTTGAGAAATTACTTGAATATGTAAAATAATATTTTCCTTTATACTTATTCATGTATGAAGCTTCGAAGAAGAGAGGAGCAGTCATTGTTGAAGCAGAGCCAACAGTACTTATCATATCATTGCCTAATTTGATAACTCTTATATTACTTTCTCCATTACCTCCGAAGTACATATATGCTTGTCCGTCATCATCTACGAATACACCTGGATCAAATAACCACATATTTGTTGCAGGCATTACTCCAGGAGTATTGGAGTCTACTAAAGGTTTAGTTGCTAAATCCTTAAAAGGACCTGTTGGGCTATCACTTACAGCAACACCGATAGCACTGCCTCCATTACCATAATACAAATAGAACTTATTGTTACGGTAAACTATTGAAGGTGCCCATGACTTAGTAGCTCCCCATTTACAATCGTTAGATGGAGTAAAAACTTCACCATGGTCTGTCCAGTTTTTCATATCATCAGTTGATATGCAAGTAATGTCAGAGATTACATAATTTTCTTGACCATCATTATCATGTGACATATAAAGGTAAAGTCTTCCATTATACTCAACCCCAGTAGGGTCAGCTGTATAACGCTGAGAGAATATAGGATAGTCTGCAAAACAAACCGCTGCTGAAGAAAGTAGTATAGCGCTACTAATAAATACAGCCGCACAAATTTTCTTGATTTTATTAAACATTTAGAATACCTCCTCAAAATTTTTTACTGTTGTTTTTCAAGTGCTGTCATTTTACACATTGACTTAAAATAAATTCAAGCCAAAACTTCGTTCAAAGCCAGTTTGAAAGTACAATAAACCAAATAACATCCCCATTACTTTAGTTTCTGAATATTTAACCGTTATAAGACTTTGAACATTAACTACTTAAGTATTTCCCCCCAATTTTTGATTGTTTTTCAGTTTTGAATGGACTGCCACATTTCATTACCTTGCAATTACTTTCTTTCTTGATTGGAAAATTAAATCTTAAATGGAAAATTAAATTTATTTATGCGATAGTCCAATTAACCTCCTTTCATGAAAAAATATTTGATTTATACAGTCTTGTACAGTCGTGCATACAAGTGAGTATAAACTTTTTAACTTCTCATGATAACACTCTTTAATGGTAAAATTTTACTCTATCTTTTTCTGCATGAGTCTTTTATAACAAGCTTAGGTACAATTATCTTTTGTATAGGATTATTCTTGTAGTCATTATCATTAATCAACTGCAAAAGAATCTTAGCTGCCTCTTCCCCTAATACTTCTTTTGGATGACTTACAGTAGTGAGCCTCACAGGACAATTCTCAGCCAAGAAAGAATCATCAAACCCAGTAATTGAAATATCATCGGGTACTTTTATTCCTAATTTATTGAATAATGCAAACATTTTAAAAGCAATTTCATCATTATAACAAGCAATTGCATCGATATTTCTTTTTTCTTCAAGCATTTGCTTAATAATTGCATATGGTTTTATATCTTGCTCTTCAGTATGATACCATATAACGTCATCTGGATCATATGCCAATCCAGTATCGGTTAATGCTTTAGCATAGCCTCTATGTCTGTCTATACCCTGAGTATCATCTGCTTTGAAAATTCCAACAATCTTCTTATGTCCTAGTTTAGCAAGGTACTCAACAACTGAATACATACCTGCAACATCATCTAATACTACTTTGGATTTACCTTCAAGTTCTCGGTAGTCACCATGTAAAAACACATAAGGAATATTATGCTTATCAAAAGCTTCATAAAACTTAAGATTATTAGAAAAAAGTGCACTCTTAGTTGGCTCAATTATCAATCCTTCAATGTCTTTACCTAATATATCTTCAAAATAAAGAGATTCATTATTTAATATATTACTTGTATTTTTCAAAATGATACTGTACTTGTTGTTTGAAAGTACTCTCTCAATACCTTCTATTACTCTGGGAAAAATATATTCAGAAATATATGTCATGATAACACCAATATTTTTTGAATCATTTCTCTTACTGCTTCTGCTGAGACAGAATGTACCTCGTCCATGTTCAGTATAAAGATATCCTTCATTTACAAGCATTGATATAGCTTTTCTGACAGTATGCCGACTTAATCTATGTGTTTCTGCAAGAGTATTTTCAGACGGTATCTGTTCTCCTGGCATTATCCTTCCCATTAATATATCTTCTTTTAAGTATTCCATAAGCATATAGTACTTAGGTTGATTATTTTTGCTTTGCACTTTGATACTCCTGAAACCAAATTTTGTATATATTTCTATAAATAATTATATAATATAAATTCAAGTATTACAATTAATTATTTTATGACATTTTTCGCACTAAACTGTCATTGCTGAAGATTTAACCAGGTGTTAATTATTGATTCACTCCCATCAAAAGGAATAGTTATGGATAGCCTTACAAATTTACTATAGTTAATGGGCACTAATAAACTACTTGAACCTGGAGGAATATAAACAATCTGAATTTCTTTTGCATAGTTTACATTATCGGGACTATTTTCTACTACTACTGTAATTATTCCATTATTATTATTTTTAATGAAATATGATACTTTTTGCATTAAAGAAACATTTATTCCAGTTGTAAAGAATTCAGCATCGGGAGTAACATAGATATCTTCTAAAAACTCAAAAAATTTCGGTATTACATGCGTTTCATTTTCTTTTGGACACTCTTCTAGTTCTACAAATAGTGTTAAAGCATTACAATCATTTTTATCAGTATTAATTTTTATATTACTAGAACCACATTGGTCACGACCAAGAAGTACCATTCCATAATTTATATCTGAATGTTCACACCACGTCTTGACTTTATCTGTTATATCGATAGAATATTGTTGAGTACAGTGATTCACCGACTTTCCGAAAATCATATCCGAAAAATCAATTTTTGGCTGGTTATTCCAATCAACCGTATTAACATCCCAATCACTCATTAATGAATAGCCAATAAAATATTGCAAAGCTCCTGAAATAATATTAATTGATAAAATTGCTCTTTGAATTTGCATATTTTCAAGTAGAGAATCAAAATTAAATTTAATTAAGACTCTATATTCATATTCTCCATAAAACTCTCCAACAAACATAGCCCTACATTGTGATGTTCCAGTATTTTTATTATAAGAATTAATTTGAGATATTTCATAGTCAATATATTTGATTTTTTTGCAACAGGACGTAAACATATTAACCTCCCACGCCCACTTTGGGCACAATAATATGGTTAAGACTTCGTGGAGGTACGCTAGTTATTTTGGATAGTTATAAATTCTTTAAAATATTTAATGCTTCTTTGTCATAAATTTTAAAATCTTTAATTGATCGAATGATTTCCTTTTTACTCATTTCAATATAGCCATATTTATAATATAATTTGCCTAACTGAAGCAATACAGATTTATCGCTGATTAAGTTCAATAAGTTTATTGCTATATAAAATTCGTCAAATTTCTTGTTTATGAGAAGTATTTCTAGAATTTCAAATATAATAGCCGTGTATTCTTTTTCACTTTCATCCTCAGATAAAACCACAGTAGCTTTGTCGTAAAAAATATTTGAAAGCTGAATGCATACTTCAAGTGTTTTTTTACTGTAGCCTTGTAATGAATTTTCTTTTAAGCTATCCACTATATAATAAGCCAAAAGCTTTTCGTTTAGAAGAATAGCACATATTACCTTATACATAGCAGAGGTTAAATAATAAGACTGGTTATTGGGTTTAAAATTAATTCTTATACACTGTTCAAAAGCCCCAGTTCTTACAAGGGATTTAGCTTTTAATAGCAAGATATCCTCTGAAATAGTATTGTTTTCTTCACATTTGCTTATATACTCCAATGTGGCTTCATAATATCCCTCTGAATAACATATATCTGCAAGTATTCTATATGCTTTTACAGAATCTTCAAAAAAAAGTTCTAAAATCTTTTTAAACTCATCTATAGATACATTTTCCTCTTTTAGAATATGAGCAATTTTATAAACGGAAATAATTAAATCAGGTTTTAGCTTTATTGTATCATTGAAATATCTATATGAGGTATGATAATCTTTCATTTCCATATAAATATTAGCTAGTTCATACATAGTCTTGAAGCTTCCAGTACCATACAAAAATTTTAGTTCTGAGGGAGGTTCTCCTAGTTCTATACACTTTTCCCATGCTTTTATTGCAAGTGTAGGCCTCTCCAATGATTTGTATATTGACCCTTTAAAAAAATACAAATCCGTAAATTTAGGATAGTATTGTATTCCTAAATCAGCAAATTCAAGTGCTTTATTATATAATCCCATATAAAAATTAACTATAACTATTCTGATAATAAGAATAAAGCCGTACCCTGCATTAGGATTAAAATTCTCATAAGACTTATAATAATAATCCAATGCTTTGCTCATATCGTTTAAAGCAAAATACTCATTTCCTAAATTAAAACATGCGTATTTATTATCTGGTTCTTTTTTTAGCTGCTCTTCCAGAAGAGTAATATTTCTTGTTCTCTTATTCTTACCTTTAATATTGCTGTCTAAATAACCATAGTGATAAATCCTAATAGGAATACAAACATCTTTTGTTGTGTTTTCGTAGTTAATTAGCTGATTATGTACCTCACCTTCATATCTATAACAAAAATTATTTTTAAATAACCTGGGATTTAAATTTATACTAATATTATAGCTATCAGCAATACTACCGCAATAATTTAGTGTTTCAAAAAAACAAAGCAGGTTTGCATCTAAATTGCTGTTAATCAATTGTAGAAAAGCTTCTTTGTCCTCACTGCAAAATTCATCATCAGCATCCAGTATAAGTATCCAGTCCTTTGTAGCATACTTTAGTGATTCATTTCTTGCTTCACTAAAATTGTTTTTCCATAGAAAATTGTATACTTGAGCTCCAAAGCTTTCTGCTATAGCTATTGTTTTATCTGTTGAGCCGGTATCAACTATAATTATTTCATCTACAATATCTTTAACACTGTCAAGACATCTTTGAAGATTATTTTCCTCATTTTTTACTATCATACATAAACTTATCTCATTCTTCATAATATGCTCCTTATCTATTAATAGAACCAAAGAATCACCATTACGCACATTTTAGCTTGTGCCAAGCTTTTGTCTCAGCACAAGCTAAAATATAATTTTTCAAATGAAACTTTTATAACGCCTAGATTCAAAATGAAATTATTCGATTGTAGAAAATTTCATTACATCAGCGGTGTGTAAGCGAGGCAGGAGATATTCTCACCGCCTAAAACCAAGGCGGTACCACCCGCTACTTATAGAAATGGGGAACACTTTCTTGCCTCGTTATAATTGGTCTTTAAGGAATAACTTTTCTTCATAAAAAGTCTTTCGGCACAGAGATTTATAAGAGATTTGTTGCCAAACTATCAGTATCTTCCATTGAAAACAGCAACAATATTTTGCTGATAAGAAGATGTGTTTCTAATTTGAGCTGCAATATATTCTAAATAATAATCATTTGTAATAACCTTAGGACTTTCATTTACTGTAGCCGATTCAATAATTAGTGTTCTAGGATAGGTTCCTATAGCAGTACTAGGGGTTACAGCCAATTGCACTGTCACTGCTCTTCTATTAGTTGAAGATGTATTAAGAAAATACCAGGAGGTGTCTTGATATTTTGAAATATTAATTAAATTACTGTAAGTTGTTGTTGCAGAGCCTACGGTTATTGTCTGTGTAATAGTCGTAAAGGTTCTATCAACTAAATTAACCTTTACTGTTCCAACTACATTAGATAATGTTCCTAGCAGAGATACTTTGTTGACGGTTCCTAAAACTGAAATTTTATTAACAGTACCCAAAGTTCCGATATTTGCAACCTTATTAACGGTTCCCAGTAGTCCTAAATAGTTGACAGTTCCTAAAACTGAAACTTTATTAATTGTACCCAAAGTTCCGATATTTGCAACCTTATTAACGGTTCCCAGTAGTCCTAAATAGTTGACGGTTCCTAAAACTGAAACTTTATTAACTGTACCCAAAGTTCCGATATTTGCAACCTTATTAACAGTTCCCAGTAGTCCTAAATAGTTGATGGTTCCTAAAACTGCTATCTTATTTATTGTACCTATTTCAATTACAGAAGTACCTGTTTTAACCAATAATTCCCCTGCATCATTTATCATCAGTGGTTTATAAGTACCACTTGTACTATTAAATCCATACATCGAAGCTTTTAATTGTTCAGCATTATTTTGGAAGACTATACTATTTGACATGACTATCACCCCTTTATATAGCAAAGATATTCGATATTTACTAAAGTCAATTTCCGTTTAAGCCTCACCCGACAGTTTGACCGAAACGATAAATCTTGTTTTTAGATGTATTATTCTTTTAAGCTGTTTTGAACGCCGTTTAGTTTGAATTATTTCATCCTCGAGGAACGATTATCTTGAAAATCGCTGACATATTACATTTCAAGCAAAGAAAAACCCAAAGTGTCGTTTCTTAATGTTTGTGTACGTGTATGCATAACTATGTGTGGTCAGCTTATAAAATGAAGATGCAACATATTGAACTTTGAAATAATTATCCCAAGCATGATATTAGCTATTTAGTTTGCAGGTCATTCTCTTCAAATACTAGTATAATATATGTATATAACCGCCAAAAAAGTTACTCTTTTGCGCAAAATAGTAAACTTCTTAAAATTATGGTCAACTTCATATTATACAAAAAATAGTTTATATAGTTCATAAAAACATGCACTGAGCATTTAAAACTCAACTTCCTCAGCTAATGTTGGGCTTCAAAACTATCAATGAAAAATATAATGATAAAAAAATAATTGATAAGTCTCTCCCACCGATAGACTTTTTATTAGCGAAGGGTTGACTTCATTATTAAAAGAAATGCATCTTAGTAAAAGGGTTATTCGCAATAAAAACAAATGTCCTGTCAAACAGATTCCACGTTTGGTGAATCCATTTGAAAAGACATTTGTTTTTAGCTAACATCAGTAAATTACCTTGACCTAATTTGTGATATTTTATAGATATAATTTAAAGTGAATGAGGCAGTTTGCATGGGATATTTAGTATGTTTAAATTTACAGCAACGATTATTTTACCATTTCAAGTATCTGCTCTTTTGGTCTAACACCCACAGCCTGTGAAGTAACCTTTCCCCCTTTTACTACAACCAGTGTAGGAATACTCATTACTCTAAATGCCTGTGCTAGTTCTCCTTGCTCATCTACATTTACCTTCGCAACCTTAAAATTATCCGCTTTTTCTGCTATTTCATCAATTACAGTAGAAACCATACGGCAAGGTCCACACCAAGGTGCCCAAAAGTCTATCAAAACTGGCTTATCAGATTTCATAACCTCATTTTCAAAATTATTTTTTGTAAGTGTAATAACTGACATTATAATCATCTCCTCGTTATTTTCTTAATTTTATTATACGTAAAACTTTCAACTATTTCTGTGACTAAGTCACAGAAGTATTATATAGCAT
>JAEWZA010000254.1 GCA_023395575.1 Bacillota bacterium | reverse complement strand
ATATTATTGCAGGAATATAATTAAAAAAATCATCTAATTTAGCAGCAAATCTGCCAAAAAACATATATCTATCATTTTTATAGCCTATCATTGAGTCTAGGGTATTTATAGCTTTATATAGAAATCCCAGCGGCGCACCCCCTAGAACAATGAATATTAATGGAGCAATAACTCCGTCGGAGGTGTTTTCAGCAATAGTCTCAACTGTTGCTTTTGTTATTTCCGTTTCATTTAAGCGTTCAGTGTCTCTTCCAACTATCCAAGACAGATACTTTCGCGCGTTTATAATATCACTTTTTATAAGCTGGTTATATACCTTCATGCTTTCAGTTTTAAGGCTTTTTGTAGCCAATATTTGATAGCAAAATACAGAATGTATTCCTATTTGTAAAATAGGACTTACTTTTCCTGCAAAGTATAGAATAATCAGCGGTACAAAAAAGGCTATACAGATTAGAGCTATGGTAAGAAGAACTCCTCCGATAATCTCTCCAATTTTTGTTTCAGGAAACATCCTTCTCATTGCTTTTTCACCTTTTGAGATTAAGTAACCCATTAATCTGATAGGATGTGGCAACCAATGGGGATCACCCAATATTAAATCTAATATAAAGCCTATAATAACTGCAATTAATATTTCCATAAAACTGCTGCAACTCCTTTTAAGCTTAATAAAACTAATAAAATAGCCTTGGATAAGTGTGCTGAACTGCTAAAAATATATTGTAGCATTGCTTCTATTATTAAAAATCACTCAACCTTCGTAGCTAAAAATTGTAGCTATACAAAATTATGAATGGAAAGTCCATTAATTAATGATAATTATGCCTGCAATCAATTACTCTTTTACTATAAAACTATAACTGACTAATCTATCCCCTTCTCGATAACCTCATAAATATATTTCATATCCAGTGAAGCTCTTAAAGCATCTGCAAGTAAATCATACTGCTTCTCCTTGTAAGCTTTACTGTCAAAGGCTGAATTTCTGTCATATTTGAGCCCCTTATGGCTCATTAGTGCATCTGCTATCTCCAAAAGCACCTCGTCACTGTCAAAAATCCCATGAACATAGCTCCCATAGACGTTTCCATTGCTTGCTCCATCTATTTTTGTTCTGCCACTATTTTCAGTTAAAATAGTTAATCCATTTGTATAATCCGTTTGTCCCATATGAATTTCATAACCCTCAAAGCACTTTCCGCTAAGACCTTTGAAGATACCTTCCACCTTTTGAAACTCACCCATTACTCTTGTTCTGACCTTTTGCTGTTCAAAAACTGTTGTAGCCTTTATTAATCCTAAGCCCTTCATTTCTCCACCATACTCTACCTCATAAGGGTCCATTAAGTTTTCACAGAGCATTTGATAGCCACCGCATATGCCGAATACCGGTTTCCCCTTTGAAGTATGCTTTAAAATTGAAGCCTCAAGACCCGTCTCTCTCAGCCACTTCAAATCACCCATTGTATTTTTAGTTCCAGGAATTATTATTAAGTCTGGATTTTTCAGTTCACTGGCATTTGAAATATAGCGTACACTGGCACATTCTATATGCTCAAGTGCGTTAAAGTCCGTAAAATTTGAAATTCTGGGAAGCCTTATTATGGCTATATCTATTAAACCCTCTTCTTTTGATTTCGTAAATCTCTCAGTCAAGCTATCTTCGTCATCAATATCCACTGTAAGATATGGTACAACACCCACTACAGGAATATCAATTAAATCACAGAGCATTTTAAGGCCCGGCTTCAAAATGTCCACATCACCTCTGAACTTATTAATAATAGTACCTTTGACATAGCTGCGTTCACTCTCATCAAGCAGCATGACGGTTCCATATAATGCAGCAAAAACCCCTCCTCTGTCTATATCTCCTGCAATGAGTACAGGAGCTTTTGCCATTTTAGCCATACCCATATTTACTATATCATCCTGCTTAAGATTTATTTCTGCCGGACTTCCTGCGCCCTCAATAACAATAATATCGTTTTCTTGGGAAAGACTTCCATATGCCTCCATTATGTGAGGTATAAGTTGATTTTTATATTTAAAATAATCTTCTGCAGTCATATTTCCTACTGGTTGTCCATTTACTATTACCTGCGAGCCTTTATCGCTTGTTGGCTTCAATAAAATGGGATTCATTCTTACATCAGGAGCTTTTTTTGCCGCCTCAGCCTGAGCAACCTGTGCTCTGCCCATTTCAAAGCCATCATCAGTTACGTATGAATTAAGAGCCATATTTTGCGATTTAAATGGAGCTACCCTATAACCATCCTGCTCAAATATCCTGCATAAGCCTGTTACAATCAAACTTTTTCCTGCATTAGACATTGTGCCCTGAATCATTATTGACTTTGCCATACTTTCCACCATCTCCCGTTATATTAGCAGTAATCACTTAACTCAACTTTTCCGGTTGAAAGTTGAGTTAAGTGATTTGAAATCATTATAGACACACTAATCAATAACTCTCTTCTGAATTTCACTGCATTTTTGCACAAATCTTCTTGCAAAATTAATGTTTCCATATAAGTGTATATGGGGATATCCTGCAAACAATGTATCTGTAGCAAAAATGCAATCCCATTTTCTGCTTGAATTAGGTTTAGTCGCCTCAAAATCAGACCCATTATTGTCACTGTCATAATAATGAAATTCATGCATATTTATGCTATCCCCCTCAGAACAAAAGAGATTATCCTTTTTGGCCTTCAAGCTTGCATACCCAAATCTTATCAGTTTATTTTGATATGAACTTCTTCCTTTTATTGCTCCAACCATAGGAGTGATATTACCGTCCATACCTGTTATAGCCTGTTGTAAATACATAAAGCCCCCACATTCTGCATATGTCGGTATCCTATTATTTACAGACATTTTGATATCCAATAGCATACTTTATTTTTAGCAAGTTCTTTAGCATATAACTCCGGATACCCACCACCAAGTATAAGTCCGCCAATATTTTTTGGTAATCTTTCATCATCTAGAGGTGAGAAAAAAGTAAGCTTTGCACCTAATTTCTCCAGCAACTCTAAGCTGTCTCGATAATAAAAGCAAAAAGCCTTGTCCTTCGCTACAGCGATATTACAGCAATGCTTTTTGCTCAGTACTGCATACTCAAAACCGCTAGAACCTATAGTGGTACTACACAATTTGCTTTTATAAAGAATATTACTACAAGCTAGTCTTGTAACAATACTGCCTGTCTTACTTTTCTCAAAAATATCGGGACTACCAACCCTCTGTTGTTCCCGCTGCTCGTCATAATCCTTCTTTTCTTTAGTATTAATAGGTATAATATCTACAGGTTTATATTCCAGAGGCAGCGCTGTTTGTGCAAGCTCCATCAAACCATCTAAATCAATGTATTTTTCTACGCTATTTGCAAGCAAGCTTAGTTTATGCTGTAAATTCTCTATTTCACTGGCCGTTACAAGGCCTAGATGTCTGCTTTCTAAAATAGCTTCAGGTAAACTTGGCAAAAAACCTAACACCTTAAGTTTCGTGTAATCTCCTATCATTTTTCTGTACATAGGATATGTCCCCGGAGCAATATCATTTATTATAACGCCTTTTATAATGTTTGGCATAAAATCAATATAGCCCTTAAGCATCGCTGCTATAGATAAAGACATTCCCTTGCCGTTAACAACCAAAACTACTGGCGTTCCTGTGAGTAAACTCATAGCATTTGATGAATAACTTCCATCATTACCAATCCCGTCATATAAGCCCATCACACCTTCAACTACTGATATTTCTGCCTTTTTACCATTCTTGAAAAAAAGGTACTTTACACAATTATCTCCGCAAAGAAAGGAATCCAGATTCCTCGAATTAGTACCTACTATTTCAGTATGAAACATTGTGTCTATATAGTCAGGCCCGCACTTAAAGGCTGCTGTCTTTATATTTCTATTTACCAGTGCTTTTAGTATTCCACAGGTTATAGTAGTCTTTCCGCATCCGCTTCCTGTTCCTGCAATCATAATTCTGGCAAAATTATCTGATTTCATGTTCACTCTACCTTATAAATAATAAAAACTGTCAGCAAGTTAAAAGATACTTGCTCAATAAGATTACCTTACAACAGTTAAATTCTTTTTCTTTTTATATTTAGAAGGTATAATAAGAGGCTTTCCTGTTTCAGGGTTCTGTAGTACCTGTACCTCCATATTGTACACCTTCAAAATAATTTCCTTGGATAATACTTCTTCAGGTTTTCCGTTTCTTACAAGCTTTCCATCATCTAAAAGCATAATATAGTCACTATACTGAGAAGCTATATTCAAATCATGTAACACAGCAATAATTGTAATTCCCCGCGTCTCCACCATGCTGCTAAGTGTATCCATAAGCTCAATCTGGTGGTGTATATCAAGCTGGGATATTGGTTCATCCAAAAGTATGATTGGTGTATCCTGTGTTAAAGCCCTTGCAACCACAACTCTTTGTCGCTCTCCTCCACTTATCTCACTTAACTTCTTTTCTCTCAAATACCAAGTATTTGTTAATTCCATTGACTTTTGGGCGTACTCCAAATCCCTTTCTCCTTCACTCTGAAGCAATCCCAAATATGGATAGCGTCCCATTAGCACATAATCCAGCACATTAAATTCAATATCACTATTTGTATTTTGTGAAACATAGGCTAGTTTCTTTGCAAGCTCTTTACCCTTCAATTGTTCTATAGGAATGTTATTTATTAACAAATCCCCATTTTTAGGCTCAAGACTAGCTACTATCGTTCTCAACAACGTGGTTTTCCCTGACCCATTCGGACCAATAATACTGTAGAATTTACCCTTCTCTATGGTAAAATCCACACCAAATATTATTTCACGCCCACCAAGAGAGCATTTCAGATTTTTAGCTGTAATAGGATATATTCCTTTATTCATTGTCTAACCTTCCTCTTGGACTTAATTAGTAAATATATAAAATAAGGTGCTCCAAATAATGATGTAACTGCACCAACTGGTAACTCTACTGGAGGCATTACACTTCTCGCAAGAGTGTCACAAATCACTAAAAACACAGCTCCCCCAACAGCAGAAAAAGGTAACATAGCCCTATGATCTGAGCCAACGATGAGCCTTGCTGCATGTGGTACAACAAGTCCTACAAAACCTATGATACCGCTAACCGACACGCAAACTGCTATTAAAAGAGAGCAAATTCCCAGTATAAGCTTCTTAACAACTTCTACTTTAACACCAAGACTCTTTGCTGTTTCCTCATTAGATGAAATAACATTTAAATCTCTTGCAAATATGCAAAGAATAATCACGCCTATTATAGTTATTGGAACAAGGAGTGCTGCTTGCTCCCAGTTGGCAGCATTAACACTTCCCATCAGCCACATGAAAATGCCCTCTATTTTGTCTCTTCTAAAAATCATTAAAACGGTGATGAGGGAGTATTCAAAAAGACCAACTGCAACTCCAGATAACAAAAGATTTGTTGAAGGCAGCCTGCCCCCTACATTTGCGATTGCATAAACAACAATGGTAGTTGCTAAAGCTCCCACAAATGCCAATAAAGAAACAACTCCAATTCCCATTAGAAAACTCTCAAGACCAAAAACAATGGCAATAGTAGCACCTAAGCCTGCACCATTTGATATTCCTAAGACATATGGATCAGCCATTGGATTTCTGAATAAGCCTTGAAAACACCCACCTACAATTGAAAGCAATGCACCTATTGCCGCTGCTAAAACTATTCTAGGCATTCTAATATCAAGAACAATCATTTCGTGGGTACTATTTATTGGTTCTCCGCTAATTAACATATTTAAGCCCGGTATTTTGGAAAGCACTATTTTTAAAGCATTAACTATGCTTATATCTGCAATTCCTATTGTGCTTGATATTAGCATTATAAAAGCAAGTGCAGCTAATGATATTATTAACAATAACCTGTACTTTAATTTCTTATTAGTATATGACATTATATCTCCTATTTAAAAGCTTCAGGATGAATAATTTTTGCCAGCTCAACCAGACCATCTGCCAGCCTTGCTCCTTGTCTAGTTATTAGATTTTCATCTATTTCATAAAGCTTCTTATTTTTCACAGCATCCAAATCCTTATATCCATTTGTTGTCTCCAATCCTTGCTTGTAGCCTCCTACTGAAGGGCAAATCATAATATCAGGATTTTTTTCAATTAATCTCTCAAGGCTATATTTCCAATCCTTAACATCAGTTGCTGCATTTTCTGCACCTGCCATTTCAAGAAGCTGTCCAATAAAGGTATCACTACCTGCAGTATAGTCACCTGACTTGCCATATCCTATAACATAATATACTGAAGGTTTATCCTTCCCTTCTATAGCCTTTTTAACACCTTCTACCTTTTTCTTCATTTCAGTTACTAGACTTTCTGCTTTCTCATTTAAGTTTAGTATATTACCAACTTTTGAAATAGTCTCATATACGCCTTCAAAGCTTTCTTCACCATATAGCACTACAGTAGGTATCTTTAGCTCTTCCAGCTTAGTCAAGGTATCCTTGCTGAAATGGGTAGATGCCATAACCAAATCCGGCTTCAGCTCTGCTATTTTTTCAATGCTAGGCTCTTGTATTGAGCCAACAGATTTTATTTTAGATGTCTCAGGAGGGTAATCACAATACTCTGTTCTCCCTACTAACATTGACTCAGCTTCAAGTGCAAATATAGTTTCTGTAATGTTAGGAGCAATAGAAATTACTCTTTGTGGCTGTTTGTCAAGGATTATCTCCCTATCATAGGAATCTTTTATGGTCATTGGGAAAGCTGTCCTTTTCACAACTGCATCTATTGCTGTTACTTCAGATGCCACTCTTGTCTCAATTGTTGAGGCTGCTAAATCAACCATCGTGGCATTTTGTTCTGCTTCCTTTATATTTCCACAGGCTGTAAGGTTAAAAATTATAAGTAATACTGCCAACACTTTTAAAATTCTGTTCATTTCATTTCTCCCTGTATATTAGAATTTAGAAAAACTTTATTATTAAAATGAAACCTGACCTTTTATTTGACTTTTTGTAAAAAAATAATACCCTCATAATCTTTATAAAGGTATCATTTGCAAAAGAGTAATAGCACATGCTATAACATATAATCTTTTTTACAAACTATACACTCCATACACTGTGAAGCCATAGCACCGCATACTTACGTACACAGCAAATATTGGCAGGTCTTCCGACTAAGACATCAACGTCAGCTCTCGCCTTCCCAAGCTATTGCTCAGTGGCTTTAAAAACAAAATATTTAATATCCAATATTTTTGTTTTTGAGAACCTCCTCCGTCATTACGGCAGCAGGACTGTTCGGGATTTTCACCCGAATTCCCTCTTAGTACCTAATAAACAGACCTAAATTATTAAGCTTTTATCGTTTATCAAGTAACCAACATTTTAATATTAAGTTTTTATTTTGTTATTATCATATCATAAGTATATAAAAAGTCAATTTTTTTGACTATATTTAATATGATATAAAAGTGGCTC